>JASJFV010000364.1:0-3879 GCA_033791885.1 Gammaproteobacteria bacterium
AGTCTATAAGCCATTTATTTGTTAATAGTAACTACTGTATTGGCGGGGTATCCATATAAAAAAAACGATCGTAATTATGTCATTTTGATAACCCGAAAGCTACCATAAAAATTAGAGAGTGGACTGTGTCCTTTTACTTCCCAACAGACAGATAATAGTATATTTTCATTTACAGCCTATCATTTCGACATAGATTTGTAGTGTTGAGATCAATCATCTTCTACCAGTAAAAACCACGATTGTTCAGGCACTCGGCACGCTGAAAAGATGCATAGCTGAACGCAAAATGCATGTACCTGTCCAATATAAACAATATGTGGCTATTGTTGATTCAAACCTGAATAATATTCATAACTATGCAGATTTATTTCTGCACTTCGTCTCTTTTGTGTGAAATGAATGGTCGCTCGCTTCTCTAGCGGCCATTTAACTGATCTTTGTACTTATCGTACTTTTGATCAAATGATTTCATCATGGTGTCATGTGCACCGTTGCGTTGCTCAGCCATTTCACCCTGCTCTTCTGACGACTCCATCGCTGACTCACATTCAGAAGGCTGGCCGTCCTCTGCATCACATTCGCCGGGATACTCCTCATTTTCATCCTCCCCTGAAAGTAACCTCTCGTAGTCTGCAGTTAGTGGTAGAGGATCAGGGGCGGTCGTCACGAGTAACTTTTGCCAGACAACGGCACCGATTACGAGAGCGAGAAGAATAGAAACCAGGGTGAGATTACGCATAGTCGTATATTTTGCAACGATTCAGTTCATTTCTATATACATAATACTCTATATAATTCGGCTGTCACGCACCTGTTAGTTCTATCTGTCGATACCGGCAAATGAAATCCCTGTCAACTCGGTCATTTCTTTTTTCCAGCTGGTGATGTCGTTGCTATTGAACTGGTTCAGATGATCGTGGCCACAGGCCCGTGCAAGAACCTGCATCAAATGTACACTGGCATCAAAAAAGTTATACAGGCGTTGCGCTGACGATTCTATATTCAGGCGTTTTCGCAACTCGGGTTTTTGTGTTGCAATGCCTGCCGGGCAGTTATTCGTGTTGCACATGCGGGCAGCAACACAGCCAATAGCCTGCATGGCAGAATTGGCTACGGCTATACCATCGGCACCAAGAGCGAGGGCTTTGACAAAATCTGCCGGTGTGCGAAGACCACCGGTAATGATCAGCGTGACATCCTGGCAATCTGCGCGGTCAAGGTGGCGGCGGGCACGGGCCAGGGCGGGGATGGTCGGGACAGAGATATGGTCACGAAAGATGAGTGGTGCTGCACCCGTTCCTCCGCCTCGACCATCAAGAATAATGTAATCAGCCGTAGCTTCGAGGGCAAAGTCGATATCGGCTTCGATATGGTTGGCAGAGAGTTTGAACCCTATCGGGATGCCACCACTGAGCTCACGAACTTGGTCGGCAAAATCGCGAAAATCCGCTGCGCTTTGAAGATCTGTAAAGGTTGATGGCGATACTGCATCCGTATGTTCCGGCAGGCCCCGTACCTGGGCAATCTTCCCCACCACCTTGCTGCCCGGAAGGTGACCGCCGGTGCCGGTTTTAGCACCCTGGCCACCCTTGAAATGGAATGCCTGCACTTTACTCATTAATTCTTCACGATAACCAAAGCGAGCAGAAGCCAGTTCATAAAAATAGCGGCTATTTGCCTGCTGTTCTTCCGGCAGCATCCCACCTTCACCGGAACATATTCCGGTGCCAGCGAGTTCTGCACCGGTTGCCAGCGCTATTTTTGATTCCTCTGACAATGCGCCAAAGCTCATGTCAGAAACAAACAGTGGAATTTCCAGGTGAAGCGGCTGCTTTGCCCGCGGGCCGATCACCAGACCTGTGCTGATCGGGGTGTCATCAAGCAAGGGTTTAGTGGCCATCTGTGCCGTCAGCAGCTGGATATCATTCCAGTCCGGCAGCTCATTGCGTGGCACACCCATTGCACCCATCGGACCGTGTTCTCCAAAGTTTTTTAATCCATTTTTTGCCAGCTCATGGATAAATCCTACAGTGGGTTCTTCAGCAGTAGGTTCGGCTATTAATACTG
Organism: Gammaproteobacteria bacterium; assembly: GCA_033791885.1. Taxonomy (GTDB): domain Bacteria; phylum Pseudomonadota; class Gammaproteobacteria; order BMS3Bbin11; family BMS3Bbin11; genus BMS3Bbin11. Next base: position 2,068 of record JASJFV010000364.1, read on the forward strand.
AATCTGTTTCAATGGCGATCTCAGTGCCGATTTCATTATCTGTGAATCGCTTGTGACTGCCATCGCAATACGGCGGTGTAGAGGTGTGTTTACACTGGCATAAATATGCCGTTGCATCTTCATCCGCCGTGAAAGGTAATGGAGTGAAATCAGTTTCTCGATGTGAACCATCACACAGTGGTTGATCACTGGAACGCCCACAGGCACACCAGTAGTACTCCTGTCCAGCTTTTAATTCCGTGGCTATGGGTTTGTTATTAGCAATTCTGGGCTTACTCATTCTTATACTCCATCATCTTGATTTTATTTGTTCATGCGGAAATAGATTTCAGTTCTATCCCGTCAATCGGCCATTGTTGTAGTCCGCTATGGCCTGTTTGATTTCTTTCCCGGTATTCATTACAAACGGGCCATATTGTCTTACAGGCTCACGCAATGGGCGAGCTGCCAGCAGCAGTGCCTGGACTCCTTCATTCCCTGCAGTGATATCTACAGTATTTCCATTAATGTAAACACCCATCTCCCGCTGTGACAATTCAGTGGTTGAACCCTGGTAGACGTAAAGCAGTAGAGTGTGATCATCCGGAACCGAATGCGACCATTGTTCATTCGCTGTTAAATTAATATCAAAATAGATCGGGTCGGTTGCAACACCTTTTACTGGCCCGCTGACTGCTGAGGGCGTTGTTACCTGCCCTGCGATCACTATTATCCTGCCACCACCGGCTAACTCAACTACCGGGAAGTCATCCGCAGTAAACCCCTGGTAATGCGCCGGTTTCATTTTCTCGTGAGCGGGCAGGTTCAGCCACAGCTGAAAACCGTGCAACCTGCCCTCAGTCTGCTCCGGCATTTCCGAATGAATCACTCCGCGGCCAGCTGTCATCCATTGTACGCCGCCATCCTCTAGCAGCTCTTCGTTTCCCATATGATCACGATGGCGCATTCGCCCGTTTAACATATAGGTTACGGTTTCAAAACCTCTGTGTGGATGCTCGGGGAAGCCGCCGATGTAGTCCGCACTGTCATCTGAGCGAAACTCATCGAGTAGCAGGAACGGGTCTAATAATGTGTTTAGCTGCTGACCGGCAATGCGGAACATATGCACGCCATCTCCATCAGATGTAGCCTGAGCGGGCAATCGTTGCTGCAAGGTTCTTATTGTGGAACTCATACTGCCTCCTGTACTTCATTGAATGATTCACATCGGTGATAAATCCTCACATGATGTGATCTTTAACCAAGAGTATTGGGAAGTCAGAATGGAGATCTAAGTCGACGCTGACGAACAAGATGATCGATTGATTGAGCGGTTAAGTTATCCCTTGCGGAATTCCTTAATCACAGTATAGAAAATGCCTCCGGCAACCAGTAGCAGGAACAGGTTTTTCGCCACCACACCAAGCACCAGGCACATCGCCCCGACCAGGGCGGCCATAATTAGTGCAAAACGGTTGTAGGAATCAAGCATTGATCTATGTCTTCATCAGTTACCGTACAATGTACATTAAGCATAGCATTTGTTGAATAAGGCTAAGCATTTTTCTCCATTCTTGATACTCTGATTTGTTTAATATTTAGCAGAAATCACTAAAAACTAATCTGTTTATGCGGCGGCCGTTTGCAACGGCAAGCGGTCACGATCATGCGGCTCAAAAAAATCAATTAGCGGCCCGCCAGCTACGATACGCGTCGGGTTGATTCCAGTATGGCTCTGGTAATAGTGATTTTTAATATGGTCGAAATTACAGGTTTCGGCAATTCCCGCCACCTGGTAAAGCTCTTTCACGTAGTTCCAGATATTTGGATAGT
>JASJFV010000365.1:0-3070 GCA_033791885.1 Gammaproteobacteria bacterium
CATGCTGGTCTATGTATTTTAAGAAGTCCTTTTGTTTCATATCATGATTTAGATAAACCCTGCGGTATCCCACTACCCGTTAATAACGAATAAAAACGCATGTCCGGACAACAGCTATGCAGGGAAAAGTGGTTAAAATAATTCCAATCCTGTTAGTTTTTATTACAGATTAACAAGCTAACGCTCAGCCATTTTCTTTGCAACATTGTCACGAACATAATGAGGCAATGCCTCGGCAGGATCAGTTTCCCTGCCCTGCACTGATTCATACAATGCAAGACGCGCGATATCTGCCGCATGCGGATACTGCGAATCAATACCTATGATTTTACGTCTTTCAGTTTGCATCTGGCAAAACTCATTTTGGTAACGATCCCAGCCAGTACCTGTAACAATAATGTTACCGTTTTCTGGCAAAATTATATCCTCGGGCGATGACACACGAATTTCCCCGAGCAACTCAGGCTGTACATTATCATCGACGCAATACAAACCATAATAGACTTGTTCCATCCGTGCATCTACGACACTTAACACCAGTCCCTGCTGAGATGATGCCATTGCAGCAAGGGAAGACACAGTAATAAGCTTACTACCCTGTGACAACGCCAGCCCCTGCATCATTGCTGCACCTATTCGAAGCCCGGTAAATGAGCCTGGGCCTGCACCATAGGCAAACAGGTCAACATCCGCAAGAACCACCCCATTTTCACTGAGTAAGCCGTTTATCATTGGCAGTAAATGCTCTGCATGGCCACGGCCTATGACCTCGAATGTTTCAACCACTTCGGTTTCACTAAGGAGGGCGACCGAACAGGCTTCAGTAGAGCTATCGAGAGCAAGAATATTCATCAACTATTAATCCGTAACCCTTCGCGCTTGATGCACATTTGGTAATTCATTGATTCGCGCCAATAATTTGCTCAACCTGGCGAGGTTTTCAATTTCCAGGCTAAGCCTCATCTTTGCCTCATGAGTACTGCTATCGGATTTAGTGTTAACCGCCGTCACATTAATTTTCTCATTTGATAGCAAGGCGGTAATATCATGCAGCAATCCCTTACGGTCGTAGGCAATTATCTGAATATCGACGCTATAGACGTCCTGTTCAGGCCCTCCCCAACTGACCTCGATCAAATGCTGGTCGTCGTTATTCAGCGCATGCAGAATGTTTGGACAGTCGCGACGATGGATACTAACGCCTCTACCCTGGGTAATAAAACCGACAATATCATCACCCGGCAAGGGCTTACAGCAATTAGCCATCTGGGTCATCAAGTTGCCAACACCCTGCACTTGTATATCTGATTTGCCCTTTTCAACCGGTGTTTGACGAAGCTTGATTTCAGGCTCTTTTTTCTTCTGAGGGCTTAAATAATCATGCAGGGCATTCGCAATATGCGTTGTTTTTACTTCTCCACGACCAAGCGCAGCCATCATGTCGCTGGTTTTGTTGAATTTAAGCTGCTGTGTCAGCTTATCAATATTGACGTCTTTCAGGCCCAGTCGGGTCAGCTCTTTTTCGAGCATTATCCTGCCGTCGGCAGCATTCTGGTCATGCTCCTGGGATCGAAACCATTGCTGAACTTTAGATCTTGCACGATGTGACTTAATGTACCCAAGATGGGGGTTTATCCAGTCTCTACTGGGTTGACCAACCTTTACCGTCAGTATCTCTACCTTGTCACCGGTTTTCAATGCAGAAGTCAAAGGCACAATCGCACCGTTGACTTTTGCACCTCGACAGCGGTGCCCTATTTCAGTATGTATGGTGTAGGCAAAATCCAGAGATGTCGAACCGCTGGGTAAATCTACAATTTTTCCTGCAGGTGTGAAGACATATACACGGTCTTCAAAAACCTGGCTTTTAAATTCAGCAACGAAATCACTGCCATCAGCAGCTTCATCTTTCCATTCCAGCAATTGCCGCAGCCAGGCAATCTTGCGATCAAATCCTTCATCATGACCTACGCCTTCCTTGTAGCGCCAATGCGCAGCAACGCCAAGTTCGCAGCGATCATGCATAGCCTGTGTGCGAATTTGTATCTCGACAAGTTTTCCATCAGGGCCATGCACAGCAGTATGTATGGACTGGTAATTGTTGTTCTTTGGTGACGTAATGTAATCATCAAACTCTTCTCTGACATACGGCCACAATGAATGTGCAATGCCGAGTGCGGCATAACATTCAGGGATAGTATCTACCAGGATACGCACTGCTCGCACATCAAAAATCTGATTAATATCGACATTTTTTCGCATCATTTTTCGATAGATACTATAGATGTGCTTGACCCTGCCAGTCATCTCAGCATGAACACCAGCCTTGCCTAATTCACCCTGCAGGTCCGACATGAACTGTTCAAGATAACGTTCACGGTCAACCCGCCTTTCATCCAGGCTTTTTGCGATACGGTGATAGGCTTCAGGCTGCAGATAGCGCAAAGACAAATCTTCCAGCTGCCATTTCAGCTGCCAGATTCCCAGTCGATTGGCCAGTGGTGCAAAAATCTCCTGCGTCTGTGCAGCAATCCTCTGCTGAAGTTCAGCTGGACTATTTTTTAAATGACGTAACTGTTGCAGACGGTCGGCAAGTTTAATCAGGACAACCCTGACATCCTCGACCATGGCCAGCAGCATTTTACGAAGATTTTCACCATCAATTTGAGATGACTGGCCAGGCTGAAGTTTTTTTTCTGCGACAGGCATGATATCCATGCGATGCACACCACTGACCAACCCTGCAATCACGGTTCCAAAATTCCGCTTAATGTTCTCTATGCGATTTTCATCCAGTGCCCTGGCATGGTGTAGAATGCCGGCCACCAGGGTGTCGTTATCCACCTGCAGATCGTGAAGAATACGGGCTACTTCGAGTAATGGGCCGAATTCTACCTGCTCATCACCTGCTGGCATTTCCTCCTGGCGGAAGGCAAACGCCTTGCGAACCATCTCAACATCAACAGATGGGGCGTTTTCCTGCTGCAGATTTTCCAGCCATTGCTGAGGATTATCTGCTGCAGTCTGAACTTTTTCTACCAGGGATTTGACCATTACACTTAACTGCCCT
>JASJFV010000366.1:0-5750 GCA_033791885.1 Gammaproteobacteria bacterium
CCGTTGTTGGATTCTTCCCGGCCAACAGTATTGATTTTGATGACATCAATATTTACACCGACGAACAACGTAGCGACGTTCGGCTGCAACTGCACGGCATACGTCAGCAGATGTTCAAAAAAGGTGACTCTAACCTCTGCCTGTCTGATTACCTGCAGCCTGAAGAAAGTGGAGTTGCAGACTATGTCGGTGCCTTTATTGTCACCACAGGCATAGGCATTGAAGAAAAAATTGCCGAATTTGAGGCCCAGCACGACGATTATAATTCGATCATGCTGAAAGCTGTAGCTGACCGACTGGCTGAAGCCTTTGCCGAGTTGATGCACAAAAAAGTGCGTCGCGAACTCTGGGCCTATGCAGCTGATGAATCACTGACAAATGAAGAACTGATTGCTGAAGAATACCAGGGTATCAGACCTGCGCCTGGCTATCCTGCCTGCCCGGACCACACCGAGAAAGCATTGCTATGGCAGTTACTCGATGCAGATCAACGCTCAGCAGTGACACTCACTGACAGCTTTGCCATGTATCCGGCATCGTCTGTCAGCGGCTTTTATTTTGCCCACCCGGATGCACGCTACTTCGGCACCGGGCGTATTGGCCAGGATCAGATTGAAGCTTATGCACGCCGTAAAGACATGACAAAAAAGGAAGTCGAACGCTGGCTGTCACCTGTTCTAGGCTATGAACCGGATGATAGTTAAACAATAGTTTTCGGTTTTCAGTGTTCAGTTTGAAAAAACACGAAATGTTACTGAAAACCTAAAACTGAACACTGGAGTTACAATGCCAAACATCACTGACCAGGAACTAAAACAGCTGCATGACAAGCTGCTCAACTACCGAGAGATCCTGTTGCAGGAAATTCGCGAAGAATTGCTCAAGGAAGGCAGTGCAGGCGCCGCCTCTCTGGCCGGCAAGGTTCACGACAAACAGGAAGAGTCTCTCAGCGAAATGCTAACCGAGATCAATCTTGCCATGATGTCACAACATCAGCATGAATTGAAAAACCTGGAGCGCGCTTTAAGACGCATGGATGAGGGTGAGTATGGACTCTGCATTGACTGCGATAAACCGATTGCGCTTGCTCGACTGCAGGCCTACCCTACAGCTGTACGCTGCATCTCATGCCAGGCAGAACACGAACAGGAATAGGTACCCTGTTTACAAAATTATTCAGTTTTGTCTGCGCCATTTGTGCGGCTTTCCTTTACGTAATCATTCAGCCCTGTCGACTCACCTTTATATCGTAGCAGCATCAAGCTACTTCAAGCTGAATGATTTCTACTCTCCTCTACAGGTCGAGGTCGAGGCAATTACATACGAGAAACCTGATATTATCATTGACTATGCAGGGTAACTGGAAGTTCTGGATAGACCGTGGTGGCACTTTTACAGATGTCGTTGCCTGCGACCCTGATGGCAGTCTGCATAGTCATAAACTCCTGTCAGAAAACCCTGAACAATATCCTGATGCGGCAATTGCCGGAATTAGGCATATCCTGTCACTACCAGACTCTGCACCCATTCCTGCCAGCGATATTGATAGTGTCCGCATGGGAACGACCGTTGCCACCAATGCACTGCTGGAGCGTAAAGGGGCACCCACTGTGCTTGCCATCACTAAAGGATTTGCAGATGCACTTCGCATAGGAGGGCAGAACCGACCGGACATTTTTGCTCTGAATATACAGCTGCCAGAGAGTCTGTATGATCATGTTATAGAAATAACGGAGCGTACTACTGCATCCGGCAGGATTGAATGTCGCCTGGATGAAGAAGACTGTCTCAGGGGTCTGGAAAAAGCATACCAGGCCGGCTACCGATCAATAGCGATTGTACTAATGCATGGATACCATTTTCCTCAACACGAGCAGACGGTAGCTAAGCTAGCAAGCCAATGTGGTTTCGAACAGATCTCTGTTTCTTCAGAAAGCAGCCCATTACCCCGGCTGGTTTCACGTGGTGATACTACTGTTGCCGATGCCTACTTGTCACCTGTATTAAACCGCTATGTGGAACAGGTGCAAAAAGAGCTGTCTGGTATTCCTTTATTATTCATGCAGTCTACCGGCGGCTTATGTCATGCCCACTCTTTTCGCGGCAAGGATGCCATTCTCTCCGGACCTGCCGGAGGTGTTGTTGGAGGTGTTGAGACTGCCCGCCGTGCAGGCTTTAATCGCCTGATTGGATTCGACATGGGTGGCACGTCTACTGATGTCTGGCACTATGCCGGCGACTATGAGCATCAGTCTGAGCAGTTGATATCGGGTGTCCGTCTGCGTACCCCGATGATGCGTATAAATACCGTTGCAGCCGGTGGCGGTTCAATTCTGCACTATAGCGATGGTCGCTTTCAGGTTGGACCAGATTCATCTGGCGCAAACCCCGGCCCCGCCTGTTACCGACGTGATGGGCCATTATCATTAACCGACTGCAATGTGATACTGGGGAAAATACAGCCTGAACACTTTCCCGCTGTATTCGGCCCTGATGGTAACCTCAGACTCGATGCCAAAAAAGTAGTGGATAAATTTGCTCAGTTTACCCGGCTAAACCTGCTAACCGATATTGATACTGATCTGCAAAGCATAGCCGAAGGCTTTCTTACTATCGCCATCGAGAACATGTCCCAGGCAATCAGAAAAATTTCGGTACAGAGAGGTTACGATATCTCGCACTATACGCTATGTGTATTTGGCGGTGCAGGCGGTCAACATGCATGCCTGGTGGCTGAAGCACTGGGCATTAAATCTATCTACTGTCACCCGATGGCGGGAGTTCTCTCTGCCTATGGCATCGGCCTGGCAGATGTCAGTACGGTGCATGATACTGCAATAGATCAAATTTTATCAGCGACAAGCCAGGACGCTTTGCAGCAACACTTTGAACGGCTGGTTGATCAGGGCGTGACAGAACTTGAACAACAGGGAGAGGACTCCACCAGCATTCAAACAACCGCGCGCCTGTTTCTTCGCTACCCGGGTTCTGATACGACACTGGAGTTGCCATTCTCAGTGGATGCTGATGAGCTAGCTAAATCATTTACAATCGCACACCGTCAACAATACGGATACTCGGACCCGTCCAGTGATATCGTTATCGAAAGCTTGCGTGTCACAGTATCAACTCAGGATGACAATTCAGCAGAGCTTATATTTCAATGCGGTGATCAGGCATCTGAAGCTGCTGAGACCGCGTTTTTTAGTAGTGGGAAAAGACACCCTGCTCATCTATACAGCAGAGAGACATTATCTGCCGGCCACACAATAACGGGCCCCGCGATTATCACAGAGAACACCGGCACACTAATAGTCGAGCCTGGCTGGAAGGCGGAAGTGTTGCTAGACATGGCAATAATCCTGAAACGTGTTACCAGCCAGTCATCTAAGCTGCAGAAGAAAACCAGTCTGCAGGCTGACCCTGTGCTGCTGGAGATATTTAATCGTCGCTTTATGAGTATTGCTGAGCAAATGGGCCTGGTACTGGAACGCACCAGTCATTCAGTCAACATCAAGGAACGCATGGACTTCTCCTGTGCCTTATTCACATCGAATGGTGACCTGATCGCCAACGCTCCGCACATCCCTGTCCATCTTGGCTCAATGTCTGATTCTGTGCGTGCAGTAATTGATAAATACAAAGATGATATCAATGACGGAGACTCTTTCATTCTCAACAATCCTTACCAGGGTGGCACCCACCTGCCGGACATTACTGTTATCACACCTGTGTTTGAACAGCATTACAAAAATCAGAAGGCAGCATCATTGGTGTTCTTTGTTGCCTCACGTGGACATCATGCTGATATCGGCGGCATCACTCCCGGCTCCATGCCCGCCAACAGCCATGACATTTCTGAAGAAGGTATTCTGCTGGACAATCTTCGTTTCGTTAAGAACTACCGGTTTGATGAAGCGTTGCTGACAGAACTCCTGGCGAGTGGTAAGTATCCGGCTCGCAATCCAGAACAGAATATTGCAGATTTACGCGCGCAACTTGCTGCCAACCAGCAGGGCATTAGTGAACTGCATAAATTGCTACAGGAGTTTGGTGTCGACATGGTCAGCAGCTATACGGCACATGTGCTGGACAATGCTGAATCAACCGTAAGAAATATCCTCAATACTCTCAATGAAGGGCAGTTTTCATGTGCCATGGATAACGGCGCTCATATAAGCGTTGAAATAAAAATTGACCGAAAGCACAGGTCAGCAATCATAGACTTCAACGGAACATCAGATCAGTTGACTTCAAACTTTAACGCCCCGGCTGCAGTCTGCCGCGCTGCAGTACTTTATGTCTTCCGCTGCCTGGTAAATAAGGATATTCCACTGAATGAAGGATGCCTGCGCCCGCTTGAGATACGCATACCAGCACACTCTATGATTAACCCTGACTTCCCCGCAGCCGTTGTCGCAGGAAATGTGGAGACATCACAAGTGATTGTGGATTGCCTGTTTGCGGCTCTTGGCGTGATGGCGGCATCGCAGGGAACGATGAATAATTTCACCTTCGGAAATGAAAGCTATCAGTATTATGAAACTATCTGCGGCGGAACCGGAGCAGGTCCCGAGCATAATGGCACAAGTGCTGTACAGTCACACATGACCAATTCACGCCTGACCGATCCTGAAATTCTTGAACAGCGTTTTCCCGTGCTGCTAAATTATTTTCGCCTGCGACCTGATAGTGGAGGCAGTGGACAATATCACGGCGGAAATGGGGTTGAACGCTGTATTCGCTTTAATCAGCCAGTACAGGTTTCAATTCTTTCCAACCGTCGCCGGACGGAACCTTTTGGTCTTGCCGGAGGAAAATCAGGCATTGCTGGAGAAAACTGGTATATTGACCCGAAAGGTAAGAAACATGAAGTTCCTGCCTGCACTTCATTCGAACTGCCCGCAGGAGGATCAGTTCTTATCAGGACACCGGGAGGCGGGGGTTTCGGCTCCGGATAACAACAACGATTCACTAATAATTAGACATGGATTGAATAATCATGGAACAGCAAATTAGCCTTGAGGTCTTCTTCGTCTCAGACCGTACAGCAATCACTGCAGAGGCCCTCGGCAGAAGCCTGCTTACACAATTCAACCAGGATAATTGCCAATTCACTATGCTGCCGTATATTGATACAGAAGAAAAAATAGCCGCTCTCGTTGAGAAGTTAGATGCTGCAAAAAATGCTACTCACCAGGTCATTGTGTTCAGCACGCTCGCCAGCAAACCACTCCGGCATCAGCTCAGAAAAGGGGGCTTTTTTGTGATGGACTTTTTCTCTACATGTATGCCGCCGCTACAGGCAGCAATTCACCGGCATAGCAAGCCTAGAGTAGGCCAGACACATGGAATGGGTGACCATAGCCACTACCTTGCTCGGATGGATGCAGTCAATTTTACCTTGAATGTCGATGATGGCTTAAGACCGAAAGATTATGAAGAAGCTGACATCATACTGGCCGGTGTATCACGCTCCGGTAAAACACCCACCTGCCTCTATCTTGCCATGCAGTTTGGTATTCGTGCAGCCAACTACCCCCTGGTCGATGAGGACCTCGACAAAGGCCGGCTCCCTGCTGTGCTAATTCCATGGAAGAGAAAACTCTATGGACTAGCGATAGATCCAATCTCTCTACAAAAAATACGCCACAGTCGCATGCCAGATAGTCGATATTCTTCAATAGAGCAATGCCGCAAGGAAGTACTGCAGGTTGCAAGCCTGTTTAAACAGCAAAGAATTCCAGTGG
>JASJFV010000367.1:0-17917 GCA_033791885.1 Gammaproteobacteria bacterium
ATGAGTATATTCAAATCACGGCGCAACAGAATGAGAGTCTCCTTCGGCCATTTGTAATGCTTGGCCGCGACACCGTTTTTCCCACACAAAATGGCAAAAAAGCGGAGAATGAACAGCCCTTCAGAGACAAGAATCAAGGCATGTGCGACGGCCTTGGTAAATACTGAAGGAGAAATTACAGCGTTCAGCTGTATACCGACACTAAGCATGAGCAGAGGCCAGGCCAGTGCCAGTAACAGTGTCAATCCAATGCCCTGCATTGTATAGCGTATGCTGTCTCTGGTAGGTTTGCCTATGTACTTTCCAGTTTCATACAGGACAGCACGCATGGTGCGCTTCTTCCACAGCAGGAATACAACAGTGATTAATGTCAGTAGCATAACGATACTGCTGATCGACTCTTGCCAGAGAGAGTGCAAAACTTCAAGCCAGTTAGCGGGAGACAGCAGGCTTTTAATTTGTCCGGGGATGACGTTAAAGCTGGTAATGCTGACCGGAGGAGCACTGCGGATCCATAACAGGTGTTCGTCGAGATATTTGTCAAAGGTATCTGCAGCCTCAAGCAGCCTGGACTGTGAGAAATCCAGTTCGCTCATTGCCCTGATGTAGGCATCTTGGATAGAAATCAGCTGTTCCAGATAGCCAACGCGATCACTGGCCAGTTTTCTTATGGGATCTTCCAGTAACAGTTTTTGCTCTGCCGTAGTATCCGCCAGGTACTGTCCTGTGTAGAGGTCAATGTCGCGTAATTTCTCCAGCTCCTCTCTGTACTCGATCTGTTGCAGGCTGACATCAGCTATTTTATCCTCCAGTTGTTTTGCCATTTTGCGGTACTGACGGGTGTCTGGAAGTGCGCGGCTTTGCTCCTGTAACACTTTGCCGAGGAGTTTGCTCATGCCCGCAATTTCGAGCTTTTGCCTGGCACTTTTATAATCCTGGTTGATGCGTTCTGCCCATTTGCTGATCTTGTCGTTTTCATCTCCTGACTGTTTCAATTCGCTGGTTATGTCAGTAATGTGCCTGCTGAGTTGAGTGTTGCTTTCTGCTAGCTGCTGTAATAACGGATCCAGGCCTTCAACCTGCAACTGTGACTGTTCCGCTTCGACCTGTACCTGACTCGCTTTGGCCTGGCGACGATCGTTGACAATTTGTTCCAGCAGGTCGACCCTGGCATTAACGAAATATACACTGTGTTCGGCTTTTTCTTTTTCAGCCTTGATCAGTTCGATGCGCATAGATTGGCTTAGCAGTTCCTGGTCCAGCATTTCAATTTTTTTGTCGAGCTTCTCGGCTTCCGACTCTCTGGCCCAGCGCCTGGCTTCGGTTATAGCCGGGGGTTCATCAGGGATAACCGTTGGTTGCTGCAGTGCTTTGGCAATACCAGTAGCCGTATGATTAGCATCAATTAGCTGCTGCCGGATCGCCTGTGGTCGTTGCGATTCGAATATTAATGACTCCTTTGTCTTGGTCAGGTTGGCATCAACAGCAGCCAGGTCCGCTTTTTCTTTCAACAGTAGCGATTCAAGTTTTTCAAGGCTCTCATCAGAGTATTGTTTTAAAGTACTCTCAGGCGATATTTTCTTTTTATCGAGGGTCTTCTGTCGCAAAGCACTGGCTTGTATAGGGGCCTCTTTTTCGGCTTTTCTGTAGTCAATCGCGGCCTGTCCATCTGAAACGGCAGATTCAAGATTGGAAATAGTCTTACGGTAGAGGTTTTCGAGGGATTCCCTTGTTTTTTTCTCCATCGTTGTATCGTTTTGTAATTTATCAAGCTTCTCCTCGACTTCATTTACTGATACGGAAATTGCAGCTGATGGTGTTGTCTTTTCTATTTCAACATCCTGTGCCATTGAAGTGCCTGGATGTAATACGAAGGAGAGTGTCCACGTGGCTAACAGCAAGAGAAGGGGCAGGTGTCGCAGATTGATTGTTTGCATCATGTCCGAAGCCTTGTGCCTGGAAATAAGGGTTGAGGTTATGAATACGAAATATTCACTGGCCTGATTAGATGATAACAGCACAGGGAAAAGGCGCTGTCAATGAAGTTGCTATGCCATTAGAGGTGCAATAATTATACGTGATTTATAAGTGAGTGAAGCGAGACATTTCCGTTCTAACCACCATAATCAGTCCACCGGGCATCTAAACCGGGAGGAACGTTCATTCAGTTTTTTTCGGCAACTATACCCCAGGGAATGCAGGTAATCTCAGATGGGGAGCAGTGGCTTTGGATAATGTTTTATTTCAACAAGCGTTTGAGAAAGACTTTCATTTCCTTCGCAGCCTGGATGTCGCCTTTCTGTTCCGCCTGTTCTATGCCTTTAGTGTAAATTTCAATTGCCTTGTCAGAATCCCCGTTGGTGGCATAGGCCTTGCCCAGTAATTTCAGGCTAGCCGAGTGCGTAGGATCGAACTCCAGGGCTTTTTCAAGATTTTTAATCGCTTCAGTTATCTGGTCTTCATTGAGCAGTTCCTGTGCGAGGCCATAGCGTAATAGCAGGTTATCCTGACCCTGTTCGAGAAGTTTTTGCAAGGTTTCAATATTCATTGTATTAATAATGTGGTTATTATTAGGGAATTACAACTAGTTTACTGTGAAATATTCATCTATAAACAGCCAGTGTTAGCCAGTCACTTCGCCAGGATGCGGAGGCAGTAATTTGGCATGCTCAGCACTGATAAGTAGGATAATGTCACTGCTTTTTATGACGATTATATGCATGAATTAAGCTTTGAATATCCGTGCTTAGTGTTATAAGTAGTAGTTGCAAATAGATGTTTTTTCACTGAAGTGGAATGCTAACTTAAAAAGGAATGATTAAATGAAAGCATACTTGATAACGCCAGCTAGCCACGGTATTGAGGTGGTAGATATTTCAGGGATTGATGACATTATAGACTTGATTGGATATAACACGATCGAAGCAGATCCCATTGATGATAATGGTACCCGATTATATTTCGATGAAGAGTGCTTCATCCGCGGTGATGCAGTAAGCGTCCGTTTTCAGCTAGACAGTCTGATTCCCGTAGCGGGGCTAGCCGTTGTTGCTGGCTCAGGTAAAGACGCGGAAGATATTCGTGACGTAAAAGTTGATATTGATGAGTTGCGTCGCAGGGTTAAGTATTTATAGCTATATTTTATCGGGGTGAGAACTGGAATGTGTCCGGTTGTATCATTATAAAAACTCATCATTACTGACGAGAAGGTCGTTGCCTGATTGTTGCTTTGCGTGTCGAGGCTCTAGGTGATTTAATTGGCATCAGAAGGCTGCCTCCGCCACTACTTTTCATCAGGATGTCAATTCCATCAGCCTGCTCAGCCATCTCCAGTTCAGGCCTGATAATAGCCAGTCTTTCTAACTTTCCATTACGCATCAGGACTACCTGTGTCGGCTGAATCTGGTGAATTTTAGCGTTTGTACCGGGTAGTGAATCTCCGACCTTGACGATCGCCAGTTGCTTGTTATCAATCTGGATAATGGCGCTGGAATTTTCTGAAATATCTGCAGCAATTGCACCTAGCAGGGTCAGTTTAAGGCGAGTGATGGGTGCATTTATAACTTCTGGTGCTGGTTCTGCTTTCACTGCCTTTTTTCCGAACAGGGACAGAGCTGCAACCTTCCGTGTGCCGCTGACAGCCGGCTTATCCTTTACGACACTTTTGACGGGTTGGGCAGCAGTTGCCAGTTCAGCTTTTAGTCCAAGAATTTCCTGGTAACGCTGGTAGGCAAATGCTGATGTATAGACGAGCAGTGCCAGTGCAGCGAGATAGACTGTCGCCATAATTGTTTTGCTGCGTAAGAGGTTGCTGAGGATGCTATCAGGCATAATTCAACTCATTGAAATCAAAAGGGACCCGGCATTGCTAGAGCGAAAACCAGCACTACAATATTAACCATGTACAGTGGTGACCGAATGGTATCAATTGTAACACATTGAATTCGAGTTGATGTTCAGCTATCTAGCTCGTCAATGGGATATCATATATAAACTTTATAGCACCGAAGCACCTATACCATACTCGCTATGCGGATATGATCCTTCATCAAGTAACTATACAGATAAATCCAAATTTCAAAGATATTCTGGTATGACGTACGGCATAAAAATTTTACTAGCAGTGTTATCCGCAATTATCAGGGAGACTACCTTATATCTTACACATTACTGAGGGTTTTCACTGATGTGATTAGCCATCTATTTGCGTTAATGTTGCTTTGCAACGATTTATTTTTCTTACAGGTCGACAATTCTTTCTGCCTTGCTGGCCTGGCTGCATAATAATCACGGCAGGAAAATGATTTAGGAGGATGTATATGAGTACTGTTACTCGTTTAGTTTCAGCGTGTGTATTGTTGGGTATGGCCTTTTTGACCACTGGCTGCCAGACAACACAAGCTGAAAGTGGCACAGGTTATGGTAAACAAAAAGTGGTCTACCATATAAATTACGATGATCCCAAAAAGCAAAAAGGTGCTTTAAGAAATATTCAGAACCACATCAATGCGGTAGGTGCGGAAAACCTCGACATCAAGGTTGTTATGCACGGAAATGGCCTCGCTATGGTGCTTGAGCCTGATGCTCTGACAAGGGTGCCAAAGTTCAAACACGCCAATGCCAATGATACACAACAGGCGTCTATTGCAACCCTGAAAGATCAGGGCATAGGTTTCTCTGTGTGTGCCAATACCGTTAAAGGTCGCAAGGTAAATGTTAATGACGACCTGTATGATGTAGAAAAGGCCGACATTGTACCCAGCGGAGTTGCAGAAGTTGCAGAACTGCAGAAAAAAGGTTACGCCTATATAAAGCCATAATTACTTTATATTTATAATATCAAAAGGCGCGGCTAGTCCGCGCCTTTTTTTCTTGTTCAGTTATATTGTGACATCGTGCTCGCTATAGATGTCATTAATTTGTTCCTTATATCGCAGAAGAATAAGGTGACGCTTTAGTTTAAGTGTCGGCGTTAGCAGATCATTCTCAACTGTCCAGTCCTCTTCAATTACGGCTAATCCAAATATTTGTGCATACCCCGGAAAATCATGTAGCAGCGGGAATATTCGTTGTAATAAATGTTCTTTGAATGCCGTAGAGTTGATATTCTGTGATGACAGATTCTCCTGCTCATCTAACAGACTTTTAAGTTGTTCCTGATTCAAAACGACTAACACTGACAGGAAAGAATGTCCTTCTCCTATTACCATCACCTGCGAAAATAAAGGGTCTGTTGAGATGGCTGATTCAACATCAGCAGGGGGTATTTTTTCTCCGGTTGCCAACACGATGATTTCTTTTAATCTGCCTGTAATACTAATGTGACCATCTGGATCAATGCGGGCTTTATCGCCAGTGTGCAACCAGCCATCGGTATCTATTGTTTGAAAGGTGGCAGTATGGTTGTTCCAGTAACCCATCATTACGCCCGGCGAACGTACCTGCAATTCATTGTCTTCGCCAATCCGGACCTCTGCTTCTGAAAAGGGAGTGCCTACAGTTTCTGGACGATTGTTGTTCAAAGTATTTACGGAGATCACCGGGCTGGTCTCAGTCAGTCCATAACCTTGCTGTATGTTGATGCCTAGAGAAATAAAAGTCCGTGCGATTAAGTTGTAAAGAGGGGCACCACCTGATATATCAAAGCGTAAGCGACCACCGAATATCTGTTGTACGCGTGGACTAAATAGTTTTTCAAGGAAAGGCCAGGTCAGCATCCACCAGATTCCCTGTTGTCTACCCTGTATATATTTATAGCGTTGCCAGCCTGTAGACACGGCTGCATTGAAAAGCCAGCGAAGTGGTGCAGGCTTCTGTTTGAGACCATCGTGGATTTTCATGAGGATTCGTTCAAATATTCTTGGAACAGATATTATGATGGTTGGTTTTATCATTTGCAGGTCTTCTGCCAATTGCGGTATCGAGCGGCTAAATGCAACTGATGCTCCTGACATCATGGGCAGTATGAAACCAATAGTACGTTCCAGGGTATGTGATAGTGGCAGAAAAGACAGCGCCGTGTCATTCGGATAAACCATTATGTGCTGCAGTCCGGCCCACGCATCCCAGAGCAGGTTACGATGACTGAGCATCACTCCTTTGGGTCGCCCTGTGGTGCCTGATGTGTATACGATGGTCGCAAGGCTGTCTGGATTGCATGGTGTATCGTTAACTACCCCCTGGGCAGGCAGCCAGTTAACAACGTTCTTAAGTAACTCATCCTCTGGATAAGTTTGTGATGTAGAGTGACAAAGAACAGTCTTTAACTGCGGAAGTTTTTTATTGCTATTTTTTATATGATTACATTTTTGTAAATGCTCTACCAGGAATATTCGTGCTCCCGAATCTTCAAGGATGAAAGCCATGTTGTCTGCGCGGTCATTGGGGTAGAGTGAAATAGTGACGAGTCCAAGGCTTTGTGCTGCCATTTCATATGCCACCCATTCAATGCAATTTCGCATGCAGATAGCAACCCTGTCTCCAGCTCTAAGACCTTCACTTGCCAGCCCGTTATGCCAGCGAGCGACCAGCTCATGAATCTCATGCCAGTGGGTATCCTGCCACTTCAATGTTTCTTCATCGTATTGGCGATATGCACAGCTATTTGGGCTGCGTAAAGCTCGCTCATACATTAAGCCATATAATGAGATTGCGTGATCAGGATGTATCAAATCGCTGCCATCAGTTTCTGCAGGTGGGGCAGCCAGTTTGCTGTCAATAGAATACATCAGCATTTCTAGCCCCCAGCCTGCAGCAGTAATTTCTCCCATCCCGGATCAGGAGTGAATCGATCGCCGTGTTTACGTGCCAGTTGTTGTAGTTTGCTATATATTTTTTCAACGCCTGTCGCATTGATGTAGGTGATTGGTCCCCCTCTGAAAGGGGCAAAGCCGGTGCCGAGAATAACTCCTGCATCCAGCAGGTCAGCATCATGCACTATGTCTTCATTCAGACAAGATACAGATTCGTTCAGTAAACGAAGAATTAAACGGTCTTCTATCTCGGGCGGAATGGTGTTGTTTGAGGAACCTGGGTCAGATATTTTCCCTTTCTTCCAGTTATAGAAACCGCTTCCGGACTTTTTACCTAGCTGACCGGCATCTACCATTTCTATCAGTTGTTGAGGGACTGCACATTGAAGCTTTATTGACAGGTTTCGTGCAACAGACAGGCAGATATCGAGCCCTACTGTATCCGCAAGAGTCACAGGCCCCATAGGCATACCATAATTAGTAGCGGCCTGGTCTATGTCTGATAGTGAGAAACCTTCTTCAATTAATAGCATTGCTTCAAGCAGGTAAGGCATGAGAATACGATTAACCAGGAAACCGGGTGCGCTTTTTACGGGCAGCGGTAATTTCCCCAGGTAAAGCGCAAAGCTGGCAGCCTGATTGATGACAGCAGGGCTGGTGTGCTGTCCATTAACTATTTCTACCAGTGGCATTTGATCAACCGGGTTGAAGAAATGCAGACCAACGAGTCGTGCCGGATCTGACATTACAGTATCAAGTTGTTCCAGCATCAGGCTTGACGTGTTAGTTGCCAATAGTGCATGCGGTTTGAGGACAGGCTCGACAGCTTTAAGAAGTTCACTCTTGGCATCTATATTTTCATAGATGGCTTCAATAACAACATCTGCTTCGGTAACGCCATCTCCTGCAGGATCAGGAATAATGTTGTCAAATGCGGTGGTAACAAGGTTTTTTTGCCTGATGCGCTTGTTAAATAGCCTGCCGGCACGCTGCAGCATGCTGCCAACAGCATCATTGCGTGTTTCCTGTAGGGTGACCCTGAGATTCCGTGAGGAACACCACGCGGCAATATCACCCCCCATGATGCCTGCACCGATGACATGAACATGCTGAAATTTATTCTTGTTAGTTTGTGGGGTCTTGCCGAATGATTTCAGTCGTTCCTGCAGCAGGAACACGCGTACAAGATTGCGCGAGGTTTGCGTCATCATCAACTGGCTGACTGAGATGGCCTCGGCATCCAGCACTGCTTCTTTATCGATGCCATTTTGCACCCACAGATCAATCAGTTTAAAGGGTGCGGGATAATGATCTTTCTGCGCTTTTTTACTCACCTGTTTCCGAAGGTATCGGGCAAGCAGAGGGCGAGCAAAAGGATGTGAAGTCAGTTGTAAATACCATTTAGCCTTTGTTCTTGGTGGTTGCGATATGATGTAATAATGGGCTGCCGATTCCATTTGGCGTGCTGCTACCACTTCATCTACCAGGCCAATTCGCCTGGCTGCAGATGCCAGGATCGTGCGTCCAGTTAGCATCAAATCCATCGCAGCCGGTGCTCCAAGCAAAGGGATACTACGCGCTACACCACCGAATCCAGGGTGAATTCCCAGTTTTATTTCTGGCAGCCCGATACGTGTATCGCTATCAGCTACCCGGTAATCACAGGCTAGAGCGAGTTCAGTGCCACCGCCCATACAAACACCATTTATCAATGCAAGAGTGGGGCAAGGAAGGCTTTCGATCAGATCCATAATATGCTGTCCCCGTCGGATCAGAATCATTGTTTCATCTACATCGTTAAGTTCTGTGAACTCGTTTATATCGGCGCCATAGATGAATCCATTCCTTTTTCCAGAACGAATGACCAGCCCAGCAGGAGATTGCTGATGAAGCTGCACGAGGATGCTTTTTAATTCTTCCAGTACATCATGGGACAGAGAGTTTGCACTGGCATTCTTACGATCCAGTGCCAGCCAGACGAGGTTGTCCGTGTCCGTTGTCATTTGCCAGTGAACAGCAATTGCCTGTGCCTGATTACTAGCCATGTGAACTCTCCAGTAATAATGCACCACCCTGCCCACCGCCAATACAGAGAGAGGCAATGCCAAGCTTGCTGTTTGTTCGTTTCAGGATTTCCAGCAGATGGAGAGTGATTCTTGCACCACTGGCACCCACTGGATGACCAAGGCTAATGCCACCGCCGTCCATATTCAATCGATCGTCATTGATTTCTCCGAATGCGCCGCCTAGATGGAGGTGTTGCCGGCAGTACTTACTATCGGTCCAGGCTCGTTTGCAGGCGAGTACCTGGGCTGCAAAGGCTTCATTGATTTCCCAGTAATCAATATCCTCGGCTTTCAGATGATGACGCTTAAGTAATGGTGTCATTGCGTGCACAGGACCCAGCCCCATGACTGCTGGATCAAGTGCCGCCCATTCACTATCGTGCAAGCGGCCGAGTACCGGTAGTTTGTATTGCTTCACTGCTTTTTCACTTGCCAGTACCAACAATGCACAGCCATCTGAAATTTGCGCGCTGTTGCCTGCGGTAATGGTGCCATATTTTCGATCGAAAACAGGCTTCAGTCTGGCCAGAGACTCCATTGTGCTTTCACGTCTCAGGCCATTATCTTTTTCGTAATAGTTTCCGTCCCTGTCGTAGATCGTGACCAGTTCTTGCAAATGTTCGTTATCCTGTGCCTGTGCCAGTCTCTTATGGCTACGCAGAGCATACTGATCGAGCTCTTCTCGTTTAAGCTTAAACTGGTTAACAAGCTTTTCAGCTGTCTGTCCCATCGACAGGTTGACTACCGGATCATGCAGCCCGCAAACCAGCCCAATTACAGGTTTCAGGTAGGCAGGACGCAATTGGCTCAGAGCAACAATCTTTTTTAACGGTGTTCGGGCCTGTTTAAATGTAGACAGCCATGACGTCATAGCATGACTCAACAGGACCGGTGCATGGCTCATTACTTCAACGCCACCAGCGAGTATCAGGTTGGCCTCTCCATGGGCAATGTTACGCGCTGCTGAGTCAAGAGCCTGCATCCCGGAAGCGCAATTTCTTTGTACTGTCCAGGCGGGGGTTTCTATGCCGCAACCAAGACGCAATGCAATAATGCGGGCAATGTTGACCTCATGTGGCCCCGGCATTACACAGCCAACAATGACTTCATCAAATTGATCAGCTGAAAATGGCAGTCGATTAAGCAATGGCTTACCTGTTGCTACAGCCAGATCAGCTGCATTAAACGGCCCAGCTTGGCCGCTGGCCTTAAGAAACGGGCTACGTGTTCCATCAACTATGTATACTGGTTTGCCTTTAATCATAATGATTCAGTTTTCAGTTTTCAGTTATATGACTTTAGCTTTGGGTTTTTCAGAAAAACCGAAAACTGAAAACTGAACACTTATAGTTTTTCCTATATCGCTCCTCTCGCATTCACTGCTGCATCCATTGCTGGAGAAAAAGAATCAACCTGAATACATTCACGCCTTGCTTGCCATGCGTTCAATAATTGATCTCCTTCTTTTCTGTTAATAATGCCCCGCTCAATACCAGCAAGTATCTTGTCAGCGTCTGATGTCTTGTCGTTTAATTGCTCACGCAGTGCCTGGCTAAGGCGTATATCTAACTCTGCCGTATTCACTAATTGAACTAATGTATCTTCCAGTCTTGCTGTCGCTTCATTCGTATTAGCGCCGATATAAATCCCCGAAATAAGCTGGTCGCGAATATCTGAGGGTTGCTGTAGCAGTTGTGCGACACGATGATTAAGTTGATCATCGGGCAAATGAAAGCGTCTACCGAATGGGAAAGTAATAAGTCGCAGACTCCATCCGACCGCTTTGACTGGAAGGTTGCGATAAAGACATAGCAATGCCTCCTGAACTTGATAGAGACAGTATTGACTGGCCCAGTCTAACAGGGGCAACTCTGCTGTTTTTTCTCCATTATCGAGGAAGTTTTTCAATACTGCTGAGCCAAGGTAAAGATGACCCAGTGCATCTGCCAGTCGACCGGATAGTGCTTCGCGGCGCTTTAGACCGCCGCCCAGGAGAAGTAATGCAGTATCTGCGGCGAAGGCGAAGCAGGCACTCATTCTTGTTATGTGCTGGTAGTAGCGGTGCGCAGGACTTGCAGGGGCATTGACCGGCCTTGAATCCGTCAGGGCGAGCAGCAGACTGCGAACCATATTGCTGATTGACCAGCCGAGATGAGAGAACAATACCTGGTCGAACTCTTTCTTGTTTAACGGGTCATCCTTTGCCTGCAGGGCATGAATTTCTTTCAATAGATAAGGATGGCAGCGCAGAGCGCCCTGGCCAAAAATAATCATCGTGCGAGTCAAAATGTTCGCGCCTTCTACGGTAACGCCGATCGGTATGGACTGATAGGCCTTTCCCCACAAGTTTCGCGGGCCGAGACAAATGCCACTTCCTCCCTGCACGTCCATTGCATGATTGATGGTCATGCGCATCATCTCGGTCAGGTTGTATTTTGCTATTGCCGACAGCACCGCTGGTTTCTCACCTATATCAATGGCAACACAAGTTAGCTGACGTGTCGCTTCCATGATGTAGGTATAACCAGCAATTTTCGACAGTGCTTCCTGCACACCTTCAAATTGACCGATAGGTATTTTGAACTGATGGCGTATACGTGAATATGCACCGGTGCTTGCCGACATTAGTTTACCGGCTCCAGTGCTCAGCGCTGGAAGGGAGATAGAACGACCGACAGCCAGAGATTCCATCAGCATGCACCAGCCTTGCCCAATGCCTGACTTACCACCGATTATCCATTCAATGGGAATGAAGACATCCTTGCCTGAGTTGGGTCCATTCTGAAAAGGAATATTCAGCGGGTTGTGCCGTTCACCAATGCTTATACCCTGTGTGTCAGTCGGTATCAGTGCCAGTGTTATGCCGGCTGACACATTGTCACAAACAAGCAGGTCCGGGTCATATAACTTGAAAGCAAGTCCGAGTACGGTGGCAACTGGACCAAGAGTGATGTAACGTTTGTTCCAGTTTAAACGAATACCCAGTACATCACTTTTACCATTAAAATCGCTTCGGCAGATCACACCTGTGTCAGTCATGGCACTGGCATCAGATCCTGCTTCTGGCCCAGTCAGTGCAAAGCAGGGGATTTCATCACCGCTTGCAAGGCGTGGAAGATAATAATCTTTTTGTTCATCGGTACCGTAATGCAACAAGAGTTCTGCAGGGCCTAAAGAATTTGGCACCATCACAGTGACTGCCGCAGTTATGCTGCGACTGGCAATTTTAGTAACAACACTGGAATGGGCAAATGCAGAGAATTCAAGGCCACCATATTGCCTCGGGATAATCATACCAAAAAAGCCTTTTTCGCGCATATATGCCCAAACTTCAGCTGGCAGGTCCTTCTTATTTTCAGTGATATCCCAGTCATTTATGAGTGCGCATAACTCTTCGACTGGACCGGCAAGAAAATCCCTTTCTTGCTTGTTGAGGTGAGCCGGCGGTATCGATTGCAAGCGCTTCCAGTTTGGGTCGCCGCTAAATAATTCACCATCCCACCAGACGGTGCCTGCATTCAGAGCCTCCTGCTCAGTGCGGGAAATTTCAGGTAGTCGCTGTTGAAACATTATGAAGAGTTTGTCACTGATCAGGGAGCGGCGAAGGTTGTGTAAGAACAGGGGGGTGGAGATGATGGCAAGTAGCAGGAGGTCGAGCAGGGCAGTTGTAATACTCAGTGCATGTGTTATGACTGAGATAATTATCCAGCTTACTAATACTGGTGCCCAGATACGCGGTGGGCTACGTGTATATGCAAGTATAAGTATTATGGTAATTGTCAGGAACCACCACAACATGCAGGCCTCCTTATGACTTTATGACTTTATTTTTCCTTACATGTATTACGACAGCAGAAATGCAAACTTGTTCAGGGTGGAGTTTTTTTCGTTCTCAAATACTCGTTGATAAAAGAAACAACTATTTGATTTAACTGAACTAGAACAGCGAGATTATCTACTTATCATGCGCTGCTTTATTCTCAGGCTCCGTCCATGGCATCTTGCTATAGCTCGCCTGATCATCAAAGCTTTGCAGTGGGAACTTGATGATGTCGAACCAGGGTGAGATGTCAAAATCAAGAGGAGAAAAAAGTCGTGAATTGCGATGCACCAGTTCTTTATATCCAAAGTCGTTCTCTAACAGCACTGGCAATATCGGATACCTTACATTCTGGAACGCCTCGGCAATAAGGGTAGAGCAAACTGTACGTGTTTCAGGTCCTGCATTATGATGGAACAGGCTGGAGCGCCATCGCCTGGGAAGTACGCCATAAGGAAACATGAAGCGTGCAAGGTCAATTACCTGTCGAAGATCATAATCAGTACCAAGTTTTTCTATAACATAGGAGATAACCATGTTGCGGTCTTCCAGCGCAAGATCATTTGGGCGGCATAGGCGAAGCCGAAAGGTTCGGTAATATTCCACTGGTGTGAGTATCGTACCCTGGCCAAGAATTGCCTCAGCCAGTAAAGGTGTATCATCTGCATCGCCATGAAAAAGTTCTGCACGGTTTCGTATCGCCGGGGTCTCTATGTCGCGTATACGTCCAATGAATATTGCCGCATGTGACCATGGACTCTGAGTGACTGTTTTGATTATACGACTTACCTGGCTTTGACCTTCTACCAGCAGAACATCACCGACTTTAATCTCGTCTTTTAGAAGGTCGAAGTCACTCAAACTATCAGCGGGATATTCCGGTTCCTGGCTTAACCAGCTGATGAGTTTATTGCGTGTCCAGTCGTCGATGCCCATTGTCTTTTTCTCGATGTAAAAAGGACTTTTATTTTTATTGCTTAATCAATAGACAACTGCGATGGGATATTGGTTTCACGTAGCAACTCTAATGATTTTCGAAAACGTGATTCGTAAAACAAAAATAAAACGTAAATCGCTTCCTCTCTAACCAATCTCAGCTAATGCTATAATACATTATCGATAATATTGATCAGGAAAAATATCAGTGAGTGAGCAGGAGCCGCTAGACAAATGTGATCATCAGCGAAAGATTCGCAGTTACGTTAGAAGGGAAGGCCGTTTCACACCTGCACAAAAGTTAGCTTATAAATCTTTATGGCCTGTCTATGGTCTTGATGTAACGCCAGAGCAATGGGACCTTGCCCGTTTATTTGGTCGCCAGTCTGATGTTTTTCTTGAACTGGGTTTTGGTGATGGCCGCGTGTTGAAGATGTTATCTGCTCGACATCCAGAAAATGATTATCTTGGTATTGAAGTGCATCGTCCTGGCGTAGGCAGAGTTATGCGCGAGCTGGAAGAGCAAGGACATAGAAATGTACGAGTTGCAAGCGAAGATGGCATGGAGGTTTTACAGAGAAACATACCTGACCAGAGCCTGGCAGGGATACTGATTTTTTTTCCGGATCCCTGGCACAAGAAAAAGCATAAAAAACGCCGAATGATCCAGCCAGAGTTTGTTCGCGCGGCTGCACTACGTTTACAGCAAGGCGGGATTTTACATCTTGCTACTGACTGGGAGGATTATGCACAGCAGATGCTCGAAGTATTATCTGCTGAGCCGTTACTAAAAAACACCAGTCTTGATAATACGTATGTTGAGCGTCCGCAAAGTCGGCCGTTAACCAAGTATGAACAAAGAGGATTACGATTGGGGCACGGTGTCTGGGATCTGGTTTTCCAGCGGGTTGACGGTTAATACCAGGAAAGGTGATCGATCTAGTTGAAAAGTCTTCTACCCTTTCCGCAGTAGAAGGGGTATTACCCCTGTCTACAGCATTCTCAAGGAATTCTGGAGACCGTCGATAAAGGTGGGCAAGCCGCCCGACCGGTTTTTCCAGTCAGGCGGAGATGGTTAAATCTCTCAGTCTAAGCCTCAAGGACTTCAACGCCATTACTGGTCGCCATCAGGAAGACATCCGCGCCGCGCCTGGCAAACAGACCATTCGTTACGACGCCTGTAATGAGGTCGAGTTTTGTTTCCAGGTCTACCGGATCCAGGATGTTCATGTTTTGTATATCCAGGATCACATTGCCGTTGTCGGTGGTGAATCCTTCACGCAGAACAGGCTGTCCACCGAGTTTGACAATCTGCCGTGCGACATAACTCCGCGCCATTGGTATGACTTCAACTGGCAGCGGAAAGGTTCCCAGTACATCGACCAGTTTTGAGTCATCTGCAATACAGACGAATTTGTCACTGGCTGCGGCAACAATCTTTTCTCGTGTCAGTGCACCACCGCCGCCTTTGATCAAATGCAGGTGACGGGTAGTTTCATCTGCACCGTCTACATACAGTTGTAAATCGCCGGCGCTGTTGAGGTCAAGAACCGGGATGCCGTGTCCGCGTAATCGCTCTGCAGAGGCTTCCGAGCTAGCGACTGTACCTTCCAGTTTGCCTTTAATGCGCGCCAGGCCATCAATAAAATAGTTTGCAGTCGATCCTGTTCCAACGCCGACAATCATGCCGGATTCAACATATTCCAGTGCAGCTTCGGCCGAGGCCTTTTTCAATTCATCCTGATTCATTCAGGTTCTCCTGATTTCTGATACTATTCGCAGTTCTAAAAGTATTAGGATAACTTGTTGCGGGCAGGCGGAAAAGAAAAATCATGATTTGTGGTGAAAAGAAAAGGATGAGTGTGCCGGAATGGTATCTACGAAAGATACTAACTGCACAAATTTATGATGTGGCAAAGGAAACACCGCTTGAAGAAGCCACAACCCTCAGTAAACGGCTGAATAACCGGATTCTCCTCAAGCGTGAGGACCTGCAGTCAGTTTTTTCTTTCAAGCTGCGAGGTGCCTATAACAAGATGGCCAGCCTGTCAGAGGCTGAAATGAAAAAAGGCGTTGTCGCCGCTTCAGCCGGTAATCATGCGCAAGGTGTTGCACTGGCCGCGCGTAAACTGGGAATCAAGGCAACGATATTTATGCCGGAAACGACACCGGGCATCAAGGTTGATGCAGTACGCAGCTACGGTGCTATAACGAAGCTGGTGGGTGACAGCTATGATGATGCATTTCAGACTGCATCAGACTATTGCAAGGGTAAAGGTGCAGTTTTCATTCACCCTTATGATGATCCCGATGTCATAGCCGGACAGGGAACCATTGGTTTTGAGATCCTGAAACAACACGAATCACTGCCGGATATGATATTTGTGCCAGTGGGGGGCGGTGGCCTGATCGCTGGTATTGCGGTCTATGTCAAGACGCTATGTCCCAATATACGAATTATTGGTGTCGAGCCGGAAGATGCCGACGCTATGAAGCGGTCCCTCGAGGCAGGACGTCGTGTGCGTCTGAAAGAAGTCGGAATTTTTGCTGATGGCGTCGCGGTAAAGCAGGTAGGTAAGGAGACGTTCAAACTGGCGCGAGATTTCGTAGACGAAGTTATTACGGTAAGTAATGATCAGATATGTGCCGCCATCAAGGACATTTTCGAAGATACACGAACCATCACTGAGCCTGCTGGTGCACTTGCTGTTGCGGGGATCAAGAAATATGTTGCAGAGCATAACCTCAAAGGGCTTGACCTGGTGGCAATAGACTCAGGGGCCAATATGAATTTTGACCGCCTGCGCCATGTTGCAGAACGCGCAGAAATTGGTGAGCGGCGGGAAGGCATCATTGCGGTTACCATCCCCGAGCGTCCTGGCAGTTTTCGTGCTTTCTGCTCAATTCTCGGCAAGCGTGGCATCACAGAATTTAACTATCGCTATAGCAGTGCTGACAAAGCGCATGTTTTCGTCGGTTTACAGGTACAGGACCCGGGAGAACTGGTTGAGCTGCTTGGAAAATTGCGTAGCAAGGGATACCAGGCTATCGACATGACCGATAATGAGATGGCCAAAACACATATGCGGCACCTGGTGGGAGGTCATGCCGGACAGGCGGATAATGAGCGAGTATTCCGTTTCCGCTTTCCGGAGCGCCCCGGTGCTTTGCTGGGATTCCTAAGTAAGATGGGCAAGACCTGGAACATCAGCCTGTTCCATTATCGTAATCATGGCGCTGATTTCGGTCGCGTTCTGGTCGGCATGCAGGTGCCGCCGAAAGAGAAAAAGGCCTTTCAGTCCTTTCTCAAGGATTTGGGCTATTCATATGTTGAAGAATCGGACAATCCGGCTTATAAATTGTTTCTGGGATAACAACAGAAACTGGCACCAGAGTACTAAACATTTAATCTGTAAATATCAAGGGAGCAAAGAATGACACAAACTAAAATACTGTTAGACGAATCAGAGATACCTACACACTGGTATAACGTCGTCAGTGATTTCCCTAACCCGCCTTCGCCGCCACTAGGGCCTGATGGTCAGCCGATTGGTCCGGAAGCGCTGGCGCCATTGTTTCCAATGGCCTTGATAGAGCAGGAAGTATCAGCTGAACGCTGGATAGAAATCCCTGAAGAAGTCCGGGAAATTTACCAAATGTGGCGCCCATCTCCCTTATTCAGAGCACACAGGCTGGAAAAAGCTCTTGGTACGCCGGCAAAAATATACTACAAGTATGAAGGTGTCAGCCCGGCGGGTTCACACAAGCCCAATACGGCAGTGGCGCAGGCGTACTATAACAAGCAGGCAGGGATTACCAAGCTGACAACTGAAACCGGTGCAGGGCAATGGGGCTGTTCTCTTGCACTTGCCGGACAGATGTTCGGTATCGATGTGCGCGTCTTCATGGTTAAGGTCAGTTATGACCAGAAGCCATTTCGCCGTTCAATGATGCAGACATGGGGCGCGGATGTGTTTGCCAGTCCATCAAATTTAACTAATGCTGGACGGCAGATTTTAGCTCAGGACCCGGATTCTCCCGGCTCACTTGGTATCGCCATCTCAGAAGCAATTGAAGAAGCGGCTTCACGCGATGACACTAACTATGCACTGGGTTCTGTGCTGAACCATGTTTTACTGCATCAGACTGTTATTGGCCAGGAAGCACAGAAGCAGTTTGCCAAGGTGGGCGATTACCCTGATATGATATTTGCACCATGCGGAGGCGGGTCTAACTTCGGTGGTGCCGCTTTTCCCTTCTTTGCAGACAAGGTCGCCGGCAAGGGTAAGGATGTTCGTCTGGTTGCTGTTGAACCGTCATCCTGTCCGACACTGACTCGTGGG
>JASJFV010000368.1:0-2998 GCA_033791885.1 Gammaproteobacteria bacterium
GCATTTGCGGCGCCCTACTAGGCGGGGAACAGGTAGCGGAGTTTGCCAACATCGCCATCAAGGATCTTGGATTAAATGATATCCTCACCGCCCTCATTCTGGCAGGATTTGCCGGAATGAGCGAATACGTCATTCTCTGGAAATCTCATCGCAAAAAGGAATATGGTATTGCGCTGGCTAATGCCTTTGGCGGCATTACACAGGTGATGTTCCTGGTATTACCCTTCACCTTGCTGAGCATCGCCTTTTATCAGGGTTTTGTGATGCCGGACCATTCTGGCCTGCCTATCCACTTCACCATTTCGAATATTTTTTTATTGATATTCCTGTTTCCTACCTTCTTCGTTCTGGGAGAACTGATTAAGGAAGACCACACACTGGGAATACTGGATACCACGATCATGACGACCATTATTTTGATGCTCATTATGTTGCTCGTAACCTATGGGGCGGATGGAAATTCGGGGGCAGGATGAACACACTGCAGTAAATAGTTGATGCTTACTCTATGATAAAGGCTGGTCAGCTTTCAAGTACTCTGATAATCCTCTAGCCAGCCTCCTCACAGCCAGTTGTTAAACTGGCTGTTCACTAACAAAGAGGAGACTGACATGTCACATTACTGTGGAATTGATTTACATTCAAATAATCATGTAGTGGTTATCATCGACGAAGAGGACAAACGCGTGTTTGCAAAGCGATTAAAGAACGATTTATTGCTAACACTCAATGCACTATCCCCTTACCGTAAGAGCTTGCAAGCTATCGCCGTGGAATCCACATTCAATTGGTACTGGCTGGTCGATGGACTGCAGGATCAGGGCTACAATCTACAGCTGGTTAATACTGCAGCGGTAAAACAATACGATGGTTTGAAATACAGCGGTGACCATCAAGACGCCTTCCACCTTGCGCACCTCATGCGGATTGGTATCTTGCCAACAGGCTATATCTACCCCAAAGAACAAAGAGCGATCAGAGATCTTCTACGACGAAGGATGTCGTTGGTCAGAACGGCCAGCACACAACTGATTAGTGCTCAAAGCCAGATATGGCGTTCAACAGGAATCCGGATCAAGTCGAGTGAACTACGCAAGCCTGTATTTGTTCCACCACCCGTGGACAGCTACACACTTCAGGCAGTACACGCAGTATTAGCAGTCTACCAGGCCATTCAACGGGAGATCGATGGCCTGGAGAAATCCGCGTACCAGGCGGTGAAGCTAACGGACGACTTTGCAATACTGCAAACGGTCACCGGTATTGGAAAAATACTCGGGCTGACCATCATGCTGGAAACCGGCGATATCCATCGCTTTGCCAGTGCAGGCAACTTTGCTTCGTATTGCCGTTGTGTTGACAGTAAGCGTACTAGCAATGGAAAAAATAAAGGCAAGGGCAATGCAAAAGCAGGCAATAAGTATCTCTCATGGGCCTTCTCCGAAGCGGCACATTTTGCCGTACGATTTGAGCCATTGGCACAGCGCTTCTATGAACGAAAAAAGACCAAAACGAATGCCATTATTGCCATTCGTGCCGTTGCTCGGAAACTGGCAAGAGCGAGCTGGATGATGCTCAAGCATCAGGTTCCTTATGACGCCAGGCGGATGTTTCCGGGTTAAGTTTGGGCGGTCGGGATAAACCAGGATGGGGTGTGGCATAACCATCTACTCTGATTGGATGTCCCGATCGACCATCATTGTTTACGTTTCGCCCAAACCGTGAGCTGCATTGGGTCTGGACAGCTGAGGCTGAACCATAGATTCTGTGATGATGTTTTGGACACGGTTTGGTACCGAAGATTGTGTGGGGTGCCGAGGCACCATGGGCTAGACTGCAAGAATGGGTCCCGCCTTGATCCAGATGGGTGACTGGTGCGGATCGTTTTGATCTGATGCCAAAGACGAGACATAACGGTTGCGATGTTCGTCACAATGATGGGTGAAGTTAAAAACTGATGCTGTTATCGGCAGAGATAAGTTTAGGCTATTGACCGAGGCGGGCTAATGGGTGACCCCTTAATCTTTCGTTTCTGTTTGTTTCAGGTAGAGATCGAGTGGCACGAGCACGTTTTCAGCACTGCTCATTTCTGTGGAAAGTGTTTGTGCTTCGGCGAGCATGTCGCTTGTTAATCCACGAGTGCTGGAAAGATTTTGTTTGGCGTGATTTGCAGGTGAACTATCCATGGTGGCAGACACCAGCAGCAACGCCACGCCCGCGGCCTTATTTTCCTTCACCCCCTGGCCTCGCACATACAGCATGCCCAGGTTACCGATGGCGAGAGGGTCGCCTTGCACCGAGGCCTTGCGATACCATTCATTGGCCTGGGCAAAATCAACCGCAGTTCCACGACCATTTTCATACAGCACAGCCAAATTGAATTGCGCGAGCGCATTCCCCTGCTCGGCGGCTTTCCGATACCAGACAATGGCTTCTTTTTCATCTTTGCTAACGCCAATGCCTTGCTCATACATTAAGCCCACATTGAATTGGGAATCAGAGCCGCCTTCTTCTGCCGCAGCGAGGAACTCTTTGTATGCCAATGGCAGGTTGCCGGCTTGATAGGCTGCAATACCTTTCTCGAAATCGGCAATGGCTGGACTGCTTACGAGAACAGCGAATAAAGCAGGGAGGAAAGCGGAACGGATAAATGATTTCATAAGGTCGGGGTGATCCAGGTATAGCAATTTAGAACAGGGTTGCAGAAAAATGATAAAACCATGTCTCGAAGCAATATTATAAATGAACATACAGACCACTGAAAGCTTGAATTTATCACAACCATCGCAGTATTCCGGGAAAGCTCTTGGCTTAAATCAATCTCTGATCAGCCGTCATGCAATGACGGTATTAAAAGGTTTGAAGCAGAAAGGCTATGACAGCTATCTAGTTGGTGGCTGTGTGCGAGATCTATTGCTCGGTCTCGAACCTAAGGATTTTGATGTCTCTACAAATGCCAGTCCAGAGCAGGTCAGACGTGTATTTCGTAACGCAAGAG
>JASJFV010000369.1:0-4321 GCA_033791885.1 Gammaproteobacteria bacterium
CTCAAGGCGCATGGTTTTAGAGATATTACAATTTGTATTCAGCGCCCAGACCACGAAGTTCGTGAAGAGGTACTTGATTGTCACTATGTAAAGATTCGGGCCGGTAGCGAGGGCGAGGCACGAATGATGATGGTGGAACACAATGGAACTACACGGCCATTGACAGAGCTTATTAGTGAAGCAGATATCATCGTAAACGGCACATTTCAGGATACAGAAAATCCTATCGATTTTGTGACTGAAACGGAAAGCTCATACCTCAAGCCCAATAGCCTGATAATTGATGTCAGTTGCGATGAAGGAATGGGATTCTTTTTTGCCAAACCCACGACATTCAAGAATCCGATGTTTAAATATGAAACCGTAGATTATTACGCCGTTGATCACACTCCCAGCTATCTCTGGGAAAGTGCAACGCGATCAATCTCTGCCGCTCTTATTGTGTATTTACCGACTGTGCTGGCGGGCCGTGATACATGGCAACAAAATGAAACTATTCGACAGGCGATCAATATTGACGGTGGTGTGATTCAGAACCATTCTATACTGTCGTTTCAAAAACGCGAACTGGAATACCCTCATGAGTACTTCAGATCGGCTGATGATGACGTTCCGAATAAGCTTGCCTGATAATCACCTCCAGCCGACGCACATTCGGTGCGCGGCTGAGGCAAGCGCTAGAATTCAAAAACTGAACACTAAACTCATGTTTGCTGTGCTGAAAGCTAACCAAACTGCTCAACAGAAACGATCGATAGCCATCCGTGGGTTGTTTTAGCTCTGCCATTTTGGTGGCCTTTGCGTTGATCGGAGAATTCCTGTTGGCTGGTCTCGGCATATCTCTGACCCCTTGATTCATGTCATTACACGGATCTTGAGCGTCTTGTTGTCTGCCCTGGCAGTTCATTTCAGATTCGATGGTATCAAGCAAAGTGGGCTGACTGGACTCTAATCGATATGCACAGGTTGCCCTTTAACGCGAACACTTTAACGCTTATACGTTTCCCTCCGAGGCTAAAATAGAGTACAAGGGCGCCATGAAAATACCAAAACGAATACAACCCCTGGTTGATGATGGCCTGGTGGATGAAGTCATTATCCGATTGATGAGTGGAAAAGAGGCCGACATCTATGTCGTGCGCTGCGGTTCGGAGAATCGCTGTGCCAAGGTCTACAAAGAAGCGTCAAGCCGTAGCTTCAAACAGGCAGCGCTATACCAGGAAGGTCGAAAAGTGCGCAATAGCCGCCAGACCCGTGCCATGGAGAAACGTTCAAAATTCGGCCGTCAACAGCAGGAAGAGACCTGGCAGACCGCCGAAGTGGACGCGTTGCATCGCCTGGCTAATGCCGGTGTGCGAGTTCCTCAACCCTATCTCTGTCTTGACGGTGTCTTGCTAATGGAATTGATCACCGATGAAAAAGGCGGAGTGGCTCCACGTTTGTGCGAAGTTGAGATGAACGCACAACAGGCGCTTGAAGACCATGCCGTTGTCATGCAATACGTGGTTCGTATGCTTTGCGCCGGACTGGTACACGGTGACCTGTCAGAATTTAATGTGCTGGTGGATGAAAAAGGCCCGGTGATTATCGACCTGCCTCAAGCCGTAGATGCAGCGGGAAATAACAACGCCGAATCGATGCTTGCGAGGGATGTTG
This sequence comes from Gammaproteobacteria bacterium, assembly GCA_033791885.1. Classification (GTDB taxonomy): domain Bacteria; phylum Pseudomonadota; class Gammaproteobacteria; order BMS3Bbin11; family BMS3Bbin11; genus BMS3Bbin11. The sequence continues at coordinate 1,657 of JASJFV010000369.1, forward strand.
ACAACATGACCCGCTACTATGGCCATTATGCCCCTGAATTGCTCGACAGCCGTTACGCCAAAGAAATCTGGGCGTTGTATGAGGACGGCAAGCTGCATGTTGAATCGAAGCTAACTGGCCATTTTGAGGAAAGTACACAAGCCGCGGATGTAGATGCTGTGATGGAAGTAATCACAGCAGCCTTTGTAGAAGAGCAAGAACGGCAAGCCCGGCTGAGTGAAGCAGATCTATAATAAAAAAAGCCCGGTATATAATAGGTTTCAGGCCACAACTGCCCACAAATAATAGTAATTATAGGGGGCAGGCCACGTTTTAGGGCAATGAGATATAGCAATAGATTTCAAGTACTCTGACCCCTTGATCACCTTGATCATAAGCTCATGAGCCCGTTTATATTTCTTCATACCGTTCGAGACCAGTAATTGGTTTTGTGATATGTGTTAAGGTGACCAGTATCAATCATCTTTGCTAACTTTGGCATTTCTCTCGCCGGAGTGGGGTTGTCCCATGACCCCTGAAGCACAGACTACTCTGCCTCGTCATCCACTACCGGGTAAGCTTTTTTAAATCATCATTGATCATCATCGATCAGGAGAATAGAACATGGGTAAGGGACAAAAGAGCAATAAAGAGAAGAAGAAACAACCAAGCATGACGCAACAGGAGAAGAAGGCGTTGAAGAAATTAAAGAAGAATCCAAAGAAAATTGTGCATGGGTCTTTTTGACTATGCGATGTAGCTTTAATTTTGATCAGGATTATTAAAGCCGAAGATAAAATCTGACCGTAGTGAAGCGGGTTAGATCCTGTGCACCGCAATGCCATTTACACAAGCTTTTTTCATTTCTCCGTCTTGAGTTACAAAAATAGACGTTCTACGATACTTCCATCTTTTCCTGATCAACCCAATTCCTGCCTGTAGTGTTGGAAAACAAAACTGAGCACAAACGTGTATATAAAAGGAGGGCATCCTGATGCCAACGAATAATAGAGGTGGCGGATCCTGGAATAGCAGTCCCAGACCCGGTACCAATATCGAGGACCTGGTTCGGCAGGGGCAGGGCCAGCTCAGGCAGATCATGCCGGGTGGTGGCCCACGCGGTATCATCATCATTATCATCCTCGCTCTTATAGGACTGGGTGCCTGGACGGCCTATTACACGGTGCCAAGTGACTCGGTAGCCGTCGTGCAGCGTTTTGGTAAATACCTCAAGGAAGTTCCTCCCGGGCTGCATTTCAAACTGCCACTGGGCATTGATAACGCCTCTATTGTTCCCGTCAAACGACAATTGAAACAGGAGTTCGGGTTCAGTACCCCGGGTGCCTCCGACCCCTACCAGAGCCCTCGTGACGGAAAGCGTGAAACAGAGATGGTAACCGGCGATCTGAATGCCGCACTGGTTGAATGGGTGGTCCAGTATCGCATCTCGGATCCCTTTAAATACCTTTTCGAAGTTCGGGAGCCACGTGAAACGCTTCGCTATGTATCAGAATCTGTCATGCGGGAAGTGGTCGGCGACCGTACCGTGGACGAGGTGATTACCATAGGCCGACAGGAAATTGAAACGGAAGCGCTTGCCAAGATGCAGGTACTTTCAACCAAATACACAATGGGCATCAGTATCGACCAGGTTCAATTGAAGAACATCAATCCGCCGCTGCCGGTGCAGGAGTCTTTCAACGAGGTCAACCAGGCCCAACAGGAGAAGGAGAAACTGATCAACGAAGCCCGCCGCGATTACAACAAAGTAATCCCGCTGGCTGAAGGCGAGAAGGATCAGCGGAGCCGCGAGGCCGATGGCTACCGGTTGAAGAGAATAAATGAAGCAGAAGGCGATGCCGCCCGCTTCAGCGCCTTGCTGGCAGAATACAGTAAGGCCCCGGAGGTTACTCGCCGTCGTATCTATATCGAGACCTTGCAGGACGTTATGCCAGGTATACGCTCAAAGATCATTGTCGATGAACAGTCGCATGGCATCCTGCCACTACTGAATCTCGATACCCAGAAGGAGGTGCTGCCATGAAGACCAGGCATATAGTAATCATGGTGATTCTGGGGCTCGGCATCTATGTAGCGATGAGTGCACTGTATACAGTGAGCGAAGTCGAGCAGGTGATTATTACCCAGTTTGGCAAGCCGGTCGGTGCTCCTGTGACATCTGCCGGATTAAAAGTGAAGGTACCCTTCATCCAGGAGGTCAATCCGATCGACAAGCGAGTACTTGAATGGGATGGCAGTCCGTCGGATATGCCCACCAAGGACAAGCTTTATATCTCAGTCGACCTTTTCGCACGCTGGCGTATTGTAGATCCGCTGCAGTACTTCCTGCGACTGCGTGATGAGCGCAGTGCCCAGTCACGCCTGGATGATATTCTTGGCAGTGAAACGCGAAATGCGGTCGCCAAGCATGAGCTGATCGAGATTATCCGCACCACCAGTGATCGCATGCCTTTGCGTGATGCCCTGCTAACCGAGGCGGAACGGAAGCTGGACATGGGAACATTGGTACCGATCCAGAAGGGCCGCAAACTGGTCGAGCAGGAAATCTTTACTGCAGCCGCCGAAAAGGTCGAAGTGTTTGGGATTGAGTTGCTCGATATCCGCTTCAAGCGTATTAACTACAATGAAAGTGTGCGCCCGAAGATCTATGATCGAATGATCAGTG
>JASJFV010000370.1:0-21581 GCA_033791885.1 Gammaproteobacteria bacterium
CCTGCATGTGCCATATCGACAACTTTCTTGGTGACATCGACGTTATATTCAAAAGAAGCAGGCGTCTTCATGTCTGCCATAAGTGAGCCGTCCATCATTACAGATGAAAAACCTGACTGGATCGAACGCAGGCAAACTGCAGGTTCAGATCCGTGGTCCTGATGCATAACAACAGGAATATCCGGGTACTGCTCAATTGCTGCGGAAATCATGTGTCGAAGGAATGACTCGCCTGCATAAGATCGCGCGCCGGCAGAGCCCTGCATGATGACAGGGGAATCGACAGCTTGAGCTGCCTGCATGATCGCGTGTACCTGCTCCATATTGTTTACATTGAAAGCAGGCATGCCAAAGTCATGTTCTGCTGCATAATCCAGCAACTGTCTCATTGAAATAAGAGCCATGTGTATCTCCTTTATTTAAGTGTCAATAATCTATTAAGTTTCTAAAACCACTAACAACACCCGAGCGAAGGGTATTGGTATTGTTTAGTCTGCGTGATCAATTTCTCCCACCTGCAGGATTTTCATCACGTTTGTTCCACCCTGTTTTCCAACCAGGTCGCCCTTCGAGATGATAATAATGTCACCATCTGCAATCGCACCCTGCCCTTTCAGTATATCCTGTACCTCGGCATTGACCACAGAATGAACTTTGCTTGTTGTTTCATATTTGAGTGGTTCAACACCCCGGTATAGTGATGCCTGGCGCAACGTTCTATCCTGACTGGACATTGCATATATAGGCAGCCCAGAGCTGATGCGTGACATCCACAGCGCTGTCGCACCTGACTCTGTCATCGCAATGATGGCACGGACATCGAGCCTGTTGGCAGTATACATACAGGCCTTGGCAATAGCTTCGTCAATACGCTCAAAACTCTTGTCATTGCGTGACTCACTAACAATTGATCCGCGATGCTTCTCAGCACCGCGACAAATCCTGTCCATTGCCTCAATTGTCTTGATCGGGTACTTGCCAACCGCAGTTTCAGCCGAAAGCATTACAGCGTCTGTTCCATCTAGCACGGCATTCGCTACATCGGTCACTTCAGCACGCGTCGGCATCTGCTTGTTGATCATGGACTCCAGCATTTGTGTCGCTGTTATGACAAGGCGATCCATATTGCGAGCCTGGCAGATAATCATTTTCTGCACCGCAGTGATTTCTGCATCGCCTATCTCAACACCAAGGTCTCCACGTGCGACCATCAGCACATCGGATGCAAGGGTTATCTCTTCGATAGCATCGATGGCTTCAGCGCGCTCAATCTTCGATACGATCCATGCATCGCTGCCAGCTTCATGTAAAAGACGTCGGGCTTCGTGAACATCTTCCGCGTTACGGACAAAAGACACAGCAAGGAAGTCCGCTTCCATTTCAGCGGCAGTCCTGATGTCCTGCTTGTCTTTTTCTGTCAAGGCACCTGCAGATAGCCCACCACCCTGCCGGTTCACACCCTTATTGTTACTCAGCTTACCGCCAATTTCGACAATACAGTTAATTTTTCTGCCAACAACTTCCTTCACACGTAGTGCTATCATCCCGTCATCGAGCAATAATAGATCGTCTGCACTGACGTCATCTGACAGCGCCTTGTAGGTAAGCCCTACGGCTGTTTCATCACCATCATTTTCAGCAAGATCGGCATCAAGGGTAAAAGGTTTGCCCTTTTTAAGTTTAATAAAGTCATTCTGAAAACGCTGGATACGGATTTTCGGCCCCTGCAAATCAGCAAGGATGCCGACATGACGACCGATTTTTTCTGAAATTTCCCGGATATTCCTTGCTCGCTCTATATGAGCCTCCGCACTGCCATGCGAAAAGTTCACACGGACGACATCAACCCCTGCCAGAAATAGCTTTTCAAGCATTTTAGGGCTTTCAGTTGCAGGACCAATTGTGGCTACTATTTTCGTACGCCGAGGGGTTGGCATCTAATCAATAACTCCAGTAAACATTTATATCTCAAATATCACTATGACTCATGCAGTCAGGGTGTATCAGAAAGAATCAGATAAATTCACATAAGCAGTATTCTTGCTTTCTCTTCCAGCATTGTCACCGCAGGTAATTCCTTGCCTTCGAGGAACTCCAGAAAGGCACCACCACCAGTTGAGATATAGGAAACTCTGTCAGCAATGTTGTATTTATCAACAGCAGCAAGAGTATCCCCGCCACCAGCGATGGAGAACGCATCTGATTCAGCAATCGCCAGGCCCAGTATCCTGGTACCTTCACCAAACTGATCAAATTCAAATACACCTACCGGGCCATTCCAGACTATTGTGCCTGCCTCTTTCATCATGCCGGCAAAGCGCGCAGCTGTTTCAGGGCCAATATCGAAGATCATGTCATCATCTTCGACGTCTTCTACTTTCTTGACCGTCGCTTCAGCAGTTTCAGAAAATTCCTTACCAACAACGACATCAGTCGGTACCGGGATTTCACCTCCCTTGGCTTTTGCGACTTCCATCAGGCGTTTCGCTTCAGGGATAAGGTCTTCTTCATAGAGCGACTTACCAACGTTAAATCCACAGGCAGCAATGAAGGTATTTGCTATACCGCCACCGGGTATGAGCTGATCTACCACGCTCGAAAGTGAATCAAGTACTGTTAATTTAGTGGATACCTTGGAGCCGCCAACAATCGCCGCCATTGGTCGCGCTGGGTTATCAAGTGCTTTACCCAGGGCTTCCAGCTCTCCGGCGAGCAGCGGTCCCGCACATGCGACAGGGGCATAAACGCCTGCACCATACGTCGATGCCTGTGCACGGTGCGCTGTGCCGAATGCATCCATGACATAGATGTCGCACAAGGAAGCGTACTTTTTAGCCAGCTCATCGTCATTCTTCTTTTCACCAGCATTGAATCGGCAGTTTTCCAGCAGTACGACTTCGCCGTCTTCAAGTTCAGGAGAACTACCCAGATAGTCCTTGATCAATCGAACTTCCTTTCCAAGTAAAGTAGACAGGTGATCTGCTACTGGCTGCATAGAAAATTCATCAGAGGGCTCACCTTCTGTTGGACGACCAAGGTGCGACATCAGCATGACACGCCCACCAGCATTCATACAATGCTCAATCGTTGGCAGAGACGCGCGAATTCGCTTATCTGAGCTAACCTTGCCATCCTTAATCGGCACATTCAGATCCTGCCGTATCAGCAGACGCTTTCCGGCCAGATCGAGATCAGTCATCTTGGTAACAGACATAATTAACTCCTAATTAAACGTAAATCAAAATGCTAAAAATGGTTTGTTAAATCTTCAGCCCTGGTTCGAATCTTACTTAACAAACAACTTTCAATAATAGGAACACCAACAGGGTGGAGTTTTCCACCCTGCCGGTAATCTAGATGCCTTTAGGCAGATACGTGTTGAACAAAACGCAGCATGTTGCAGGTATAACCATACTCGTTGTCATACCAGGACACGACTTTGACAAAAGTTCCATCAAGCGCGATACCCGCTTCAGAATCAAAGATGGAAGAAGCGGTATAACCACGGAAATCAGTAGAAACCACTTTCTCATCAGTGTAGGCCAGCGTGCCTTTCATGGGGCCTTCAGATGCAGCTTTCATGGCTGCACAGATATCATCATAAGATGCATCTTTATCCAGTTCTACCGTCAGGTCTACAACTGATACATCTGAGGTAGGTACACGGAAAGCCATACCTGTCAGTTTACCATTCAGTTCTGGCAGTACGACACCAACGGCCTTTGCAGCACCGGTAGAAGAAGGAATAATATTCTCCAGAATACCGCGACCACCGCGCCAGTCTTTCATTGAAGGACCATCAACCGTTTTCTGCGTAGCTGTTGCAGCATGCACTGTCGTCATGAGACCGCGCTTCAGACCCCAGTTATCATTTAGTACTTTAGCAATCGGCGCGAGGCAATTAGTAGTACATGATGCTGCGGAAACAATTGCCTCACCGGCGTAAGTTTCATGGTTAACACCATAGACAAACATAGGTGTGCCATCTTTAGATGGAGCACTCTGAACAACTTTCTTTGCACCTGCATCAATATGCTTCTGACAGCTTTCTTCCGTGAGGAAAAAACCGGTACATTCGATAATAAGGTCAGCGCCGATATCGCCCCATTTCAGGTTGGCTGGATCACGTTCAGCGGTCAAACGAATGGTTTTTCCGTTTACAACAAGATTGCTGCCATCAACTGCCACATCACCATCAAAGCGGCCATGAACTGAATCGTATTTGAGCATATAGGCGAGGTAATCTGCATCGAGCAAATCATTGATACCTACAACTTCAATATCATTGAAGTCTTTTGCAATTGCGCGAAATGCCATACGGCCAATGCGGCCAAAACCGTTAATACCAACTTTAATCGTCATCTAAAATACTCCTAAAAATAAATAAAAAATTTTCTGTGTTAATTCAACACTTGATCTGCATCACGAGGAAAAATGAACAGTTATAATCTTTGAATATTACAGCTGCTCGAAAACTCCTCTACAATACTGCTTCCACTGTGCTGACAACATTGTCGACAGTAAAACCAAACTCTTTAAACAGATCACCTGCCGGTGCAGATTCACCGAAGCTGTCAATACCGACAACTTTACCGTCGAAGCCAACATATTTGAGCCAGAAATCAGTTACACCGGCCTCAACTGCAACCCGTGACCTGACAGATGAAGGAAGTACTGATTCACGATAGGCTTCATCCTGTGCATCAAAAACACTTGTGCATGGCATGGAAACAACGCGGATATTTTTGCCGGAAAGTGCTTCAGCTGCTGCGGTTGCGAGGCTAACTTCAGAGCCCGTTGCAATAATAATTGCATCCGGTGTGCCCGCACAGTCACGCAGTATGTAACCCCCTTTCTCGATATTTTTTATCTGCTCATCCGTACGCACCTGGTGCTCCAGATTCTGACGAGAGAATATCAGGGAAGACGGGCCTGTTGTATTCAGGATAGCTGCCTTCCAGGCTACTGCAGACTCAACCGCATCACATGGGCGCCAAACTGTCATGTTCGGCATCATGCGCAGTGTTGCAACCTGCTCTACTGGCTGATGGGTAGGACCATCTTCGCCGAGGCCGATTGAGTCATGAGTGTAGACCTCAATATTCTGTACCTTCATCAGAGCAGCCATACGCAGAGCATTACGTGCATATTCCGAGAACATCAGGAAGGTTGCGCCATAGGCAACAAAACCGCCATGCAGTGATATGCCATTAATTATAGCTGTCATGGCAAACTCGCGAACACCGTAGTTTAGATAGTTCGCATCAGCGATATGGTGTCGCATAGCAATTGAATCGCCAACGAAGGTCAGGTTAGACCCGGCAAGGTCTGCTGAACCGCCCATAAATTCAGGGGTGAATGAAAAGAAGCCTGCAATTGTGTTCTGTGACGCCTTGCGAGAAGCAATAGTTTCTGCTTTTGCATTAACTTCGGCAATAAACGCATCAGCTTTATCTTCCCAGCCATCTACTCTTTTATCTGATGTACGGCGTTCAAATTCTGCAGCAAGCTCAGCATGATCTCCCTTATAGGCAGCAAATTTCTCATTCCATGCTGCTTCGGCCGCTGCGCCTTTTTCTTTCGCACTCCAGCCTGCATAGACATCATCAGGTATCTCGAACGGTTCGTATTCCCAGCCGAGCGACTTACGGGTCAATGCAATCTCTTCATCACCAAGCGGGGCTCCGTGACAATCCTCTTTGCCACCCTTGTTTGGTGAACCAAAACCAATCGTTGTCTTGCAACAGATCAATGATGGCTTATCACTCACAGCACGTGCTTCTTCAACAGCAGATTTGATTGCATCAGCATCATGCCCGTCGACGTCTTTGACTACGTGCCAGCCATAGGCATCAAAACGTTGTGGTGTATCGTCTGTAAACCAGCCTTCTACTTCGCCATCGATCGAGATATTGTTATCGTCATAAAAAGCAATCAGCTTGCCCAGTCCCAGTGTCCCGGCCAATGAACAGGCTTCATGTGAAATGCCTTCCATCAGGCAGCCATCACCGAGGAATACATAAGTATTGTGATCGACAATTTCATGTCCATCACGATTAAAATGAGCGGCAAGTGCTTTTTCAGCTATCGCCATACCAACACCATTGGAAATTCCCTGTCCAAGCGGTCCAGTGGTTGTTTCTATTCCTGGGGCGTATCCATATTCAGGATGACCAGGTGTCTTTGAATGCAGCTGACGGAAAGACTTGAGGTCATCAATGCTCAGGTCATAGCCGGTCAGATGCAGGACTGAATAAGGTAACATTGAGCCATGGCCGTTTGACATAATGAATCGATCACGGTCAACCCAGTCCGGATTAACAGGATTATGGTTCATATAATCGTTATATAGAACCTCCGCTATATCTGCCATGCCCATTGGGGCACCCGGATGGCCAGAGTTTGCTTTCTGCACCGCATCCATGGCCAGTGCACGAATGCCATTAGCCAGTTTGCGTCGATCGGTAGTTGCTGACATGGGATTTCCTCATGGTAATTGTTGATTCTTGCTAGTTGTGCCCGTTTCAAGCAGCGAAAAAATTCTGCTACTTAATATGGGAGAATTCTGTTTGGCGCATAACCCACTATTTTCCCCTACTTCGATGTATACGGCAATAGTGAACCGGTCTCTTCTTTTGCGCCATAACAGTCAGGCAGCGAAGAAATGAAAACTCAGTCAATGTCTATCCGGCCATAGCGAATAAATCGCTTTACAATAAAATTTTTATCCATCATGTTGTATAAATGAAACAGAATTATTGATATCTATGAGCGAAAAATCACAAAATTTCTGCCCACAGCTGTCATGTTGCACATCCGCCACAAATTCGATTTACTCTAACAATGCACTGCTGAAATGCTTGTTTATGCTGACTAATGGTCTATATTTATAGACATAAGATGGGTGGTTCATAATCAATGAGCATAGCCTGCATAAAATAATTCTATTTTGGATAGGGGTGGAGAATGCAAGTATTTACATCAAAGATCACATCAGGAAAAGCATTATTGCCTGCCGGACTTCTGATAATTTATTCACTAATTTTGGTTCTACTGCCAACTACAGCATTCTCACAGACAGCATTGAAACTGGTCATTCAGCCAATACAGTCAGAACAGAGAACGCGTGAGATCTTTCAACCCCTGGCTGATTATATTGAATTCCTTACTGAGCGGCAGGTTGAATTAGTCACTTATCCAAACTATATCTCCTACTGGTCTGAGACAAAAAAACCTGACAGTTATGATATTTCTTTCGATGCCGCACACTTTATTGATTATCGTGATAAAAATCTTGACTTCACCGTACTCGCCAAGCAACCGGGCATCATCAGTATTTCACTTATCGTTCCTGAAGATTCCCTTGTCTTCGACGCCGAATAACTGGTCGGTAAAAAAATAGCGACCCCGGGCCCTCCAAGTATAGCTGCGGTCCGTATAGATGAATTATTTGATAACCCGGTGCGCCTGCCAACTCTCATAGAGGGCACTGATTCAGGACACGTCATGGCAATGTTACTAGAAGGTACGGCAGATGCTGCAATGCTGCCGACACCGCTGGTAAGCGCTCAAATGGCCGGAGAGGGTGGAATATCAATGGTATTGACGACTGACGCTACGCCAAGCATGGCAATTTCAGTATCACCCAATGTTTCCGCAGAGATTAGAGAGAAACTAACCAGGGGGCTTATTGAAGCAGAAAAAACACCGGAAGGTAAAAAAATGCTTGAAGGAACAAGGCTGAATCCTTTTGAAAAGACCAGTAACCAGGAGTATTTTGGTTTTAGCGAACTGCTAATGGAACAATGAAAATGGATCATGCTGCGGTCAGCTGAATATCATGTTGCGCCTCTATTGGCATACTTTTCAGCGCAGTGCTAAATATTCTTAGTGACGGGACACCCCACCCGGAAGACATAGTTATCTGGAATAACTCCCTAACAGCTATCCGGCAACTTGGGACAGACCAGATGAACAGCGGAACCAGGTCTATACTGTCACTTGTAAATGGAATTGCCTGCCGGGTAGATGTGTGAAATCGCCAATATTAACATTAGCGCTGCAGAGAGATTTCCTTCAAGTCAGGTATCACGGCTAATTCACCATCGTATAGAAAACTTGCACTGATGAAGTTATTTTCATCCTGCTCTTTTCCATTCGCCTCAATGTCATCACTTGATACTAATCTGGGACGAGGATCATGCATAGTTGCTATGGCAAAAAATTTATTTTTTTCTGAGCCTTTCCATGGGTAGAAAACCAGCGCCTTACTGCGTTTTCCAAATTCAGGGATACTGTGCCCGGTCATCCCTTCCATTGAATACACAGGGACATCAACTCCACGCCATACCATAACGCCAAGCAGACTCCCTTCAGTTGACATATCGCCTAGTGACAGTGGAACAATTTCTGCTACCGATGCACTGGGTATTACCAGAAAACCGGGGTCTGCCGGTAAAATCAGGCAACGCACCGGATGCATCACATTATCTTCCTTCTCTACCATCTACTGTTATCCTCCTGCATCAGGCTTCCATCATCGCACTGATCTTGCGTGAACTTTCCAGCGGAAGTACTGAGTTGATTGCGCTCATCAATTCCTGTTCCTGATACGGCTTGGTCAAATAAAGTGTCGCCCCAAGTGCCATTGCCCTGTCGCGGTGCTTCGGTCCTGAGCGGGATGTAATGATAATTATCGGAATATCTTTGTAGACAGGATCATCTCTTACACGCTCTGTTAGCTCAAATCCGTCCATACGCGGCATTTCAATGTCGACCAGCATGACATCAGGGATGCCATCTGACAGTTGTTCCATTGCATCAACACCATCATTTGCAAGCATGGTAGTAATACCGTATTTACTCAGGTTCCTTTCTGTAACACGCCGTACCGTTAGCGAATCATCAACGACCATTACCGTAGCAGGACTGTCATCTTCTTCAAGCTTAGCCACCAGACTAGCCTGATCAATATCAGCTCTTTCAGCATGGCGGGTGTTCCAAAGATCAACCAGGTCAAGAATAAGTGAAACTTCACCGTCACCCAGTACTGTTGCACCTTCTATTCCATCAAGGGCAGCTATCTGTACACCTACCGGTTTGACTACAATTTCAGTCGCATGGATCAACTCATCTACGCCAACAACAATAGGGCCTGTTGCAGAGTTCATCATTAATGCAGGAGTCTTGATTTCATCTTCCAGCTGCGCCAGCATACCAAGACGTTCTGCAAGCGAAAGATAGGGGTAGGTTTTTTCACCAATAGTGACGCTGCGCTCTCCTTTAGCATCAGCAATGATTCGACTTCTGTACACCATGTTAATAGACATGATTGCCATCAACGGTATAGCAAAACGCTGGCCGCCTGATGCAGCGATCATTGCCTGGGCAACAGTCATGGACAGTGGCAACCGAATGATAAAACGTGTTCCCTTGTTTTTTTCTGTCGCCAGAGAAACTGAGCCACCAATTTGTTTAAGCTCAGTTTGGACCACATCCATACCAACACCGCGTCCAGAAACCTGCGTGACATTGTCCGCAGTTGAAAATCCAGGTACAAAAATCAGATTCGCCACGTGCTCATCAGATGGATTCATGCCCTTGTCGAGCAGGCCTTTTTCTTCTGCTTTACTTCGAATTCTGTCTAAATCCAGACCTTGCCCATCATCTGAGAATTCGATAAGGATGTCTTTACCTTCTCGACTGATCTCAAGTTTAAGCAGACCATTTTCTGGCTTACCAAGCTTCTTTCTTTTCTTTGCACTTTCAATACCATGGGAAATTGAGTTACGAATCAGATGCTCCATAGGTGGAACAACCTGATCAATTACGTTTCTATCCAGCTCAACTTCGCCACCGTCAATTTCGAAATCAACCGGCTTGGACAATTCTCGTGATGTCTTTCTTGTCAGCTGCCTGAGCCGTGGCATCAAGGTTGAGAAAGCAACCATCCTGGTTTGTGTCAGACCTTCCTGCAAATCCGTATTCAGGCGAGATTGTTCATGTAGCAGCAGTTCGACGTCACCGGCAAAATTATCCATCCCAGTCTGGATCATCATCAAGTCGTGAAGGCTCTCCGAGAGATTACGGGAAAGAAATTGCAGTTGCGTATATCTATCAAACTCTAGAGGATCAAAATCTTCGTCATCTTCATTAAGGATACCTCCTGCACCGGAAAGAATTTGTGTATCAGCCTGAATTTCCAGTTCACGAATCTGGGTATTAAACCTTTCAATATTCTTGTGCAGCTCATCCAGGTTTTCCTTGAAGTTGGACACCTGCTGTTGAATACGTGAACGCGCTATACTAACTTCACCAGCGTAGTTGGCCAGTGTACCAAGTAGTTCAGAATCAACCCTGACCTGCGCATGTTTAACCGCGACAGCTTTCTTTTGTGCGGGTTTAAATACAGCGCTCTTCTTTTCTACCAGCGGTGCTGTTGAATCAGGTTTACTGATTTCGGCTGTCTTTTCAGCGGCCGCAGTTTCGTCTAATTCAGTCTCCTCTACAGAGCTTTGGCTAACCATTTTATTCTCAGCAGAAGAAAAATAATTCAGCACCCGCTGCTTCATTTCTTCCGCCTGGGTATCAAAATCACTGCTACTGGGATTCTCTACCATCATCAGCAGGACGTCATGTACTTCCTCAATCAGCTCAAACAGTGACGCATCAACTTTATTTTCAGCTCGTTCTGTCAGCTCAAGTGTAGATTCTGCACTATGAGCCAGATCACCTATTGAGGTGATCCCTGTCATTCTTGCTCCACCCTTTATTGTATGGAAAAGACGTTGTAATTCAGTTTTTGCCTCAATGCTATCAGGCTCACCACGCCAGCTTTCGAGTGACTCATGGAAGCGGGATAATAAGTCAGCCGCTTCTTCTCTGAAGATTTCTACCAGCTCATCAACCGGCTCATCTTCACTGCGTACATCCTTATCTTGTTTCTTTGAGTCCTGCTCAACAGTATCACCAGCAGTCTCTTCAGTTGAATCTTCTTTATCCGCAGTTGCTGCAACTTCCTCAGAACTTTCTTCTGTTTCCTGTAGTTGTTCTACTGCCTTATTTGCATCTATTGTAAAGTGATCCAGAACACGTTGATTGATTTCAATTGCCCGGCTATCAACTTCAGTACTGGTTGGATTTTCTACCAGCATCAGCAGGGTGTCATGGACTTCTCCTAACAGTTCGAACAGAGACTCACCAACATCGTTTTCTGCTTGCTCAGACAGTTCAACCAATGATTCTGTATTGTGTGCAACATCACCTATATTTGAGAATCCTGTGATTCTTGCACTACCTTTGATGGTATGGAAAATACGCTTTAATTCATTCCTTGCTTCTTGTTTTTCCGGCTCACTTCTCCAGCTATCAAGCGCATCATCATAGCGAGATAGGAGGTCAGCTGCTTCATCACGGAATATCTCTACCAGTCCATCAACTAATTCCTCCGCTTCTGATTGCTCTTCTGCTGTATCAACAAGACCTTCCTCAATCGCTTGTTCTGGCTGTTCTGTAACTGCATCAATTTCCAGTGCAGGTTCTTCCGCCTCTATATCAGCTTCTGCAAGCTCTGCTGTCTCCTCTTCTGCATCCTGTTCGGTTGTTTCGGCAACATCATCGACACTAAAGTAGTGAGGCATTTCGACGGTTCCGTGCAACATCTGCGAGCTGGGCAAATGGGACCGCCGCTTGTCGCAAACTTTTGTAAGCTCATTCATACCTGCAAGCAGGTGTTCTTCCAGCGCTTTCGGTTCCTGCACAGACTCAAGTAACTGCATACCCAGTTCGTAGGCGGTCTGGATAATATCAACATCTTCCTTTGCTATATCAAGACTTCTTGCGCTCAATCCATCAAGCAGATTCTCTACAGACTCATAGGTGTCAGCGACTATATCAAAGCCAACTGAGCGTGCACTGCCACGCAGTGTATGAATCAGCCTGTGCATCACTTCAGTAACTTCTGGATCCTGGTGATCACGTATTTTATTCACCTCTATTAAGAGGTCATCGAGATGCTTGTTTATCTCGTTGGTGTAAATATCGCGAACAATCGCGGATTGAAGAGGTGCAGGTAAACCGGGGATGTCTGTAGATTCTCCAGCCTCGGCTTCTTTTTCATCTTCTTCCAGATCAACCGACTTGTCTTCTTCAGCTAGCGTCAGATCCTCTTCATCAGCACTGTCAATATCAAGCTCATCGGCAATAGCCTCATCTGCAACTTCGAGCTCTTGTGATATCTCTTCGTTGTCTGGCTCAGCTATTTCAGCTTCCGAAATCTGCTCACCAGTGACACTGACCCTGGCTACAGATTCCTGCCAATATGGAACATCGATACTGGATTCATCATGTTTTTCAAGGCCATCAAGCATTGCCGGTAATCTATCGATTGCTTCCTCACACAGAGTAAACATCTGATCATTGGTTTCAAGCTTTCCTGCGATGACTTTGTTAAGTAATTCTTCCAAAGACCATGCAAATTCACCAAATTCGACAGCTCCGGACATCCTGCCACTGCCTTTTAATGTATGGAAGCTACGCCGTAAATCTGCCAGGGCGGCTTCATCGCTGCTATCGAACTTCAACTTTTGTAATAGCCCCTTCCCTGTTGCAGCAATCTCTTTTGCTTCTTCGAGGAAGATCTCCAGTATTTCATCATCGAAAACCGCCGCTTCTCTGGCTACGCTTTCAGGTTCTGGCGCTGAAGCTTCTGCTTCAACTTTTACAGTATCTTCAGCCGCTGCAATTTCATTTACCCTATCAAAGCCTGTGACAGCATCAAACTCACTATCACTGATTTCCTCAAGTTCAATCCCGGGAGCGGTATCGACGTCAACGACTTCTTCAACATCATCAGGCCTTGAGCTATCATCGATATCTTCTGCCAGTGTAACGTCGTCAGGTAGTTGCCTAGTCAGTGTTTGCAGAATTGACAATGACTGGTGAAAGGTTGTCATTGTGTCATCAGTAAGGTATTCAGGATCTTCCGCTAACATACTAACCAGAGCAGACACCTCATCAGCAATCTTTTCAAGCTTGCTGTCTTCATTTCGTTTTGCAAGCGCAATGATTGCAGCCATGTCCTTGCGCAGCGTTGCAAGATGAAGCTTATCCTCTGGATTACGCAGCCAGCCATCAGCTTCATCACGGATATGTATCACCCGTTCCACGGCAGTTTCACGGTCAGCGATATCAGATGGTGCGGCACGCAATAGTTCTTCCATTGCGCGTTCCAGTATCAGTTCACTTGCGGGCTGATCATGCTGCAGTGATTTCGCATAGGATTCAATCGCACTGATGGCCAGCGCCGTTGCTTCCACGTGCTCGGTTGAAGGTTTGATACGCCCTTCAGCCATGCTACTGATTTGCTCATTAATCAATGAGATGAGTTGAATAGCACGTTCACGCTCGAGAATTTGCAGCGCGCCTTCTATCTGGCTTAATTTATCCGGAACAGGTGTGAGAATTTCATTAAGGTGCATATTTAATGAATACTTCTCGAATTTCTCAACTACATCCTCGATATTGGCACTGATCTCTGTCGCAACAACTTTTACAAGTTGTGAAAATTCAACATCAGTTAAGGTTCCTTCTTCATCAATGTCTATGCCATCAACATTAAAACTGCCGCCGCTTTCTGCCTGTTCACCTGTTCTGATCCAGTACAGATCGGCAATAGAACGGCTTACTTTCTCTTCCCAGTCAGAAGTAGGTTCATCAAGTTCGCTACAGGCGCTTTGCAGCGTCAGCAGCCCTTCAGCAAGCTCAAGCGCAATGTTTTTATTAATGACTATCGCACCAGCATCGTAGGCCAGTGCGGTATGAGAAATTTCTTCTACCAGTGACTGCAGTTTTTTCTTGTTAATTATGTCAACTGCGCCACGAATCTTATCCAGGCTGGACAATAAGGGATCAATTGATCTGGCATCGGAAGAAGCACTTTCAAAATACAGATTTAGATGAGCTTCTGCTGCAGACAGTTCCTCACCCAGTGCCTTCATTATTGGCTGCAGAATTTCAGGACTGGTGGCCTCAAATATCTGGCCCGTGTCTTTTGTCGGTTTACCGCTGACCTGTTCATCCAGGTCAAAGGCTTTGACAAGTTCGCTGGCAATCGGGCCGCGAGTTTCTGCCCTGCCTATAAGAAAAAGCATCCTCTTTAACAGGTCATGCTGAGGAGATTTAACCAGTGCTGACTCACCATCGCGGATAATACGCTTCAGTTCCTGTTCCAGCATGGCAAAAAAATGCTTTGTTTCTTTGTTTGTGCTATCTAAGCCGCCATCTCGCAGTACTTCTGTAAGTGCTGTGGCTATCCACCACAATTGGGATGTCACATCAAAACGAGAAATGTTTTTTAAATGTGTAAACAATAACAGGATAGTACTCAGTGCCTGCTTATCATCTTTTTGAGTGAACCAGCGCACCATGGTGGCTAGTAGTTGATTTCTCGCCTGACCAGCCTCAACTTTGAAATCTTCATCACTTAATCGTGCAGATTTATTACTGGAGACCTCTGGATAAATATCTAGCTCTGGATTGAACAGATCAAACTCAGTTAACTGATCAGCGTCTCGTGCCGCACGTAACTCGTTGACCAATGGAGTCAATGCGACAATGGAATCCGGGTAACCTGCATGCAGCTGTGAAATATAGGTACTGAGACTTAACACACCCCGACTTAGTACATCCAGGTTTTCTTCTGTGGCAGATATGTTTTCGTCAATAAACCCTTCACAAACCAGCTCAAGCTCGCTTACCAGCCGCGCAGCACCATCAAGTTCGACTATCTGTAGCGTACCAGATACTTGATGCAGGAAGGCAACAGCCATACGCATCTGACTGGTGTCATCGGTTGAGGTAGAAAATGCTTCTAACGAGAGCCGAGCCTGTTTGATTGACTCGTCAATCTCATCTTTAACCCAGCTGAATGTACTCGGGTCTACTTGACTCATGTTGTCACCCGACCTGCTTTCTGAGAAGCCGTTACCATTCTGAACAGGCTGGGTTGTGAAGCAAAATATGTCATATGCAGGCGTCTACCGCTCATAAATTATTGTAATAGCGAAGGGATACAAGGACAAAACAGCTAGCACTGGGCACAGTATGTCTACTCATGATTTCCTCCAGGTCGCCGTTGAATACAAATATATTAAAAATCAGGCATTATCCTTACGATCATTGATCGTCTGGTAGCCTGAATCCAGCTACAGAAGACTTAAGCTGGCCGGCAAGAACAGATAATCTGCCCACCGATTCTGCTGTTTCGGTCGTCGTTGTCGATGCCTGTGTTGTCAGCTCCCTAATATGAACCATGGTTCCAGATACACCTGTCGCTTCCTCAGACTGTGTTCGGGCTGTATTGGCCATCGCAGTAATCAGTGTAGAAAGCTCTTCTGATACCGTTTCGATCTCACCCAGAGCACGGCCGGCCTCATCAGCGAGTCGTGTATTCTCAACAACCTCACGTGTTGCATCTTCCATCGAAGTTACCGCTTCGTTGGTATCAGCCTGAATATTACTGACCAGATCAGCAATCTGCTTTGTCGCCTCAGCCGAACGCTCAGCCAGTCGCTGTACTTCGTCAGCAACCACCGCGAAACCGCGTCCCGCTTCACCAGCCATCGCAGCCTGAATTGACGCATTTAATGAAAGAATATTTGTTTGCTCTGCAATATCATCGATCAGTCCCACGATCTCGCCAATCTGTTGCGAACTTTCACCGAGACGTTTGATTCGTTTACCTGTCTCCTGCATCTTGTCGCGCATATTATTCATACCCTGGATGGTCAATGTCACCGCCTCAGACCCTTGCTTGGCCAGTTCTACAGACCCGTTTGCTACTTCGGCTGAACCGTCAGCACTTTCTGATAGCTGTTTCATCGAATTAGCCATATGTACGATAGACTCAGTTGCTGTACCGATTTCATCAGCTTGCTGCGCTGTCTGCGCCTGCAGGGCCGTAGTTTTACCTCGTGTACTTTCAGACTCTGTTGCCACCTGGTCAGAAGCATCCTTGGTCTGTTTTACCAATGTGCGCATTTCCAGAACAGCGTAGTTCATGGAGTCAGCGATGGCACCCGTCACCTGGTCAGTCACTTCCGCTTCGATGGTCAGGTCACCATCAGCAAGGTCGCCCATTTCATCAAGCAGTTTCAAAATAGCTGCCTGCGCCTCTCTATTCTGTTCGTTACTTTCAAACTCTCGCAACCGTGCACTAGCAACCAGAGAGCGAATAAACATAAGGAAGAAAAACAATGCTGCGCCACCGAAGACAAAGGGCAGAATGTTGATATATTTAATGTGCGAGTAGAGACCCTGATAACTGCCTACCAATGCTTCAATTTTCACCAGAAAATCTTCTGAGTTTTCCGTAATGCGCTGTGCTGAACGTTGTGAAACGAAAAACTCAGTTACAACCTGCTGCGCCGCCTGGATATATTCGTTAAGTTGATTAAAAGTTGCATCCGACTTGTCAATTGTAGCAATAACTTCAGGGCTGGCTTTTCTTCTCAGGCCACGGTTAATACGCTTAAACAGCTTGGCGTCCTTACCAAACTGGGTTGCCGAGACAGCGGCATCCATACCACCCAGTGCGAATACGTTTACGTCTTTGGTGATTCGCTGGCTCCATGTACGCTGCGTTCCTGCTCTGGCAATGATTTCCTGTGGTGCCTCTTCTGCGATCAATGCCTCGACTACTTCATCTGATACCGCAAGCAGTAACGGAGATAGCTGGTTAATAGACGCCACATTTTCGCGAATAGAAAGCAGCGCCGACTTATTACTCAGAATAGCTGCTACATCAGGATCAAGTGATGCCCACAACTCCTGCACTGGCTGCAGAGTACCACTAACAGATTCAGGTGAAGCAGGTAGATTTTCATCACCCTCAGTCAATGTCTTCAGAATACTGTTAATTCTATTTTTCGAATCCTGAAGTGTAGCGAATGCGACTTCGTTACCGAGAACGGCTTCACGGGCGTCCTTTGCGACTCTTTGCGACAGCATTAATAGAAGACCGGATTCTTCCACATAACCAGATTGCAAGGTGGTTGTCTGCGTTTGCCACATTAATACGCCGACCAGCCCGATAACCGAGACCACCATTCCTATACCTAGTAATGGAAGGTTATTTGCCAGCTTTCCTAATGCAGACGGGCCTGCCGCCTTCTTGCCCGATGACTCTGTATCAGGACCAATATCAACCACACCTACATCAGTCAGATCTTCACCTGGAAACTTACTTTCTTCTGCCATTAATCCACCCTCAACAATAGCTCATTATCTGTATAAACTTACCCTGTTTTTCTACCTACGCCGCCGCAGATAGAAAACCTTTATCTTCCGCCAGTCGGTCTGCATCAAATACCAGCCATTTACCCTGTTCTCTGCCTAATGCACCGGTAATATATCCTGCCAACTGCTGCTCCATATCGCCTGTCTCGCAACTATCACCTACAGGATCAAAATGCCTCAGTCCCTGCAACCGGCTCACCAGCAAACAGCAGGACAACTGATCATTATTGATGACAATCAGGCGCGTATACTGATCTGCATTCACGGGACCCATACCTAAAAAATCCTGTAAATCAATTACTGTAAGCAATCTGCCTCTGACGTTCGCAATGCCGCGTAACCAGGATTGAGACCTTGGTACTACAGCAAAAGGCACCGCAGGGACCACCTCTGAAATTTGGTCCATTGCCGTTACGAATTGCATCCCACCAACCCTGTATGACAAACCCACCCATTGTTCAGCAACAACGATTTCCTCAGGCAATGACATGTCTGCCGCCAGAACGTCCTGTTCCATCTGGTGAAGAATTTCAAGCGGCTGAATAGACATCGTGCTACAAGGACTCGAGTACTTTTACCAGCTCAGCTTCTTTCACCGGCTTAGTCAGGTATTCATTTGCCCCCTGGCGCATGCCCCAAACCTTGTCAGTTTCCTGATCCTTGCTGGAAATAATGATGATAGGAATGCCTGCCGTCACAGGGTTCTTCTTGATTTTCCGTGTCGCCTGGAAACCATTCATCTCGGGCATTACTACATCCATTAGTATAAGGTCTGGCATCTCTGCCTCTGCTTTTGCTACAGCATCAAGACCATTCATCGCTGTAATTATTTCTGGAACCTTTTGCCGATTTAAAATATCGACAACCATATGCAGTTCTGTTGGTGAATCATCCACCACCAATATTTTCTGAAACCTCATTCAGATAAACCTCGCTGTTTTTTTTCTCTTCGATCGAAAGGCATCATGCATTAGCCGCTTCATCAGTAGCTACGTACTTATTGATAGCACTAACAAGATCATCCTGTGTAAATGGTTTATGGATGTGCTGTTCAGAGCCCGCCAGCTTACCCCTGGCACGATCAAACAAACCATCCTTACTCGATAGCATCACAATCGGTATAGAACCAAATTGCTTGTTATTTTTTATTAATGCGCACGTTTGATATCCATCCAGTCGTGGCATCATAATATCGATAAAGATGATATCTGGGTGTTGGTCAGCGACGACAGACATAGCTTCAAAACCATCCGCTGCAGTAATGACTTCAAAACCCGCCCTTTTGAGGAGCGTTTCCGCAGTCTTACGGATAGTACTACTGTCATCAATGACCATGATTTTAATAGTCATAAAAATTTTCGCAGTTGAATTTTTAGGAGAGTTTCCAGCATCACCCTATCCTTAAAGTATATTATTTATTCCTTTTTATAAGTTATTATTTTATATAGATAGCACAAAGACATCTATATTGCTATAGAAGACCATATTCACAGATAAAAAACCAGTAAAAACTGCAAACTAATTGTCGACAGAAATTAATTCCACACTACTGATTAGAATTTACATTCTGCTCTGCTATCATGACCAAATATAGTTTTATAGTGTAGACCAGCTTTCTTAATAATAAAGGCTTGCTGTAAAGAAATTTCAGGAATTCTGACAGGTATAATATTAAACATGACTTCCGTTCCTAATCTGACAACTGCATTGACAGGACCACTACAGGACCTGGAATCACACATACTGGCTAACCAGACCGAGATTGAACACTGGTTTCGCAGTCAATGGCTTTCATCTCGCGCCCCCTTTTACAGTTCGGTTGACCTGCGCAATGCCGGTTTTAAAGTTGCACCCGTCGATACTAATTTATTCCCTGCCGGGTTTAATAATCTTAATTCGTCTTTTCTGCCCCTCTGCGTACAGGCTGTGCAGGCGGCCATTGAGCACCTCTGCCCAACGGCAAGAAGACTAATAATCGTGCCCGAATCACATACCCGCAACCAGTTTTACCTGGAGAGCCTTGTTACCTTGCAGGGTATTATCGAAAAAGCCGGGCTGGAAGTGCGCATTGGCCATATCGATGAGGAACAGCAGACACGCGACCTTTCCCTGCCGTCTGGTCGAACAATGATTCAATACCCGCTGCAACGTGCCGATGGCAGGTTGCATATAGAAGATTTTGATCCCTGCATAGTGTTACTCAACAATGATATGTCAGATGGCATACCTGCTATTCTTGAAGATATCGATGCGGACCAGACAATCACACCGGTACCGGCTATGGGCTGGTCGAGCAGGTTGAAATCAGATCATTTTACCCATTATCAGAGAATAACCAGAGAGTTCTCTGAAATCATAGACATTGACCCATGGTTGATCGATCCCTATTTCAGGCGCTGCGGAAAAATCGACTTCCAGAAACGCGATGGAGAAGAATGCCTGGCTGATAATGTTGCCGATGTGCTCGCCACGATTAGTAAAAAGTACCAGGAATATGGCATCAAGGAGGAGCCGTTCGTCATTGCCAAGGCCGATGCCGGAACCTATGGTATGAACATAATGACTATACGCGACCCTTCAGAAATAAAGACACTTAACAGAAAACAGCGAAATAAAATGGCGCGAGGGAAAGGCGGTAGCAGTGTCACCGATGTGCTGGTACAGGAAGGCGTATTCACTTTTGAAACCTGGGGCAACAACGATGCCATTGCCGAACCCGTGGTATACATGATTGACCACTCAGTGGTTGGTGGGTTTTACCGCGTGCATACCAACAGAGGCATCAACGAAAACCTGAATGCACCCGGCATGCACTTTGAGCCACTGGCCTTCGCCGATACTTGCACCCTGCCTGATAAGTCTGCAGACCCTGATGCCGAACCCAATCGGTTCTACACCTATGGCGTTATCAGCCGGCTGGCAACACTGGCAGCTGCACGTGAAATCAATACACTGACGGGTGAATAATTCATATGCATATAATGCACCGCGTAATCGAAATTCACGCTTCCACTGCTGAGAATCATCACAATTTTTAGTTATTTCATGCCACTATCGCCTGACATGATAATTATTGACCTTAATTCTGACATACTCAGAATTACCCGAATCCCCCCTTCAGAGTAGATTATGAGCGAAGCAGTCATTATCGGCGTCATTATGGACCCGATCGAACAAATTAATATTATTAAAGACAGCACCTGGGCAATGATCCTGGCAGCCCAGAATCGGGGATGGCAGGTCCGCTACATGCAGCAGGCCGACCTGTTTACAAACAACGGCCAGGTGTATACGGAAAGCCGCGTAGTAAAACTTCTACCGGGACAGGATCCCTGGCTGGAGCTTTCACCACCAACAATGCATGAACTATCTCAATGCAACGTCGTTTTGATGAGAAAAGATCCGCCGTTTGATATGGAGTACATCTACACCACTTATATGCTGGAGTTGGTTGAGCAACAAGGCACCCTGATCGTCAACAGTCCGCAAAGCCTGCGAGACTGCAATGAGAAATTTTTTACCACCTGGTTCCCGCAATGCGCCCCTCCAACACTTGTCACTCGATCTGCTGTGCAGTTGCGAAAGTTTCACCAGGAGCATAAAGACTGCATCTTCAAACCATTATACGGCATGGGTGGTGCGGCTGTTTTTCGACTGAAAAGCGATGACCCAAATCTGGCAGTCATTATAGAAACTCTGACCGATCATGGGTCAACCAGCATCATGGCGCAACGCTTTATTCCCGAAATCACTGCAGGCGATAAACGCATTTTGATGGTCGATGGCAAAGCAGCACCTTTTGCGCTGGCGCGTATACCCGCGCCGGGTGAAACACGCGGCAATCTTGCAGCCGGTGGAACCGGCAAGGGCGTAGCACTGAGTGATCGCGACTGGTGGATCAGCGAACAGGTAGGACCAGTCCTAAAAGAGAAAGGCATACTGTTCGCTGGACTCGATGTCATTGGCGACTACCTGACTGAAGTAAACGTTACCAGCCCAACCTGTATACGCGAGCTAGACAAGGAGTTTCAACTCGACATCGCTGGCGATCTGATGAACGCCATTGAGATGCGTTTAATTGCATGAAACCTCTGCCATCTGCTTGAAATAATGAGCAGGCATCGAGATAAGTACAGTAATCACCGAGACAGACTGAGGTGAGATATATCCACACCCTGATTCTTGCCACCGCCATCGCAGTTCTGCTTATAGCCTGCGACAGGCAAACCTTACATCGTTATCAGTCATTTGCCTTTGGCACACTGGTCGAGGTTAAAATTCGAGCT
>JASJFV010000371.1:0-3654 GCA_033791885.1 Gammaproteobacteria bacterium
TAATGCTAGGACATTTGTTATCCGCATACACAGATTTTATAAGGGCTATATCATAGACTGCGTATAATAAAAAAAAAAGCAACCCGGTTATTGT
This sequence comes from Gammaproteobacteria bacterium, assembly GCA_033791885.1. Lineage (GTDB taxonomy): Bacteria > Pseudomonadota > Gammaproteobacteria > BMS3Bbin11 > BMS3Bbin11 > BMS3Bbin11. The sequence continues at coordinate 95 of JASJFV010000371.1, forward strand.
AATTACCAGAGCTAGGCGAGAGATGAAATTATTCATATTTGCTGACATGAGTTGTGCTATGTATCGCTATAATAACAATCACTGACAGGAAAGATATATGGTTAAGGGGAAATTGTGAGTACAGCTAAAGATGCAGCAGATGAATCAATACTAAAGCGACTGGGTTTGCCAGAGCAGTCATGGCTGGAGCAGGCATTGAAGAATGCAGTTCCAACTGAACAGGAGGGTAGATTGCACATCGGCCTGTTCAGTATAAGCACAGAGTTCGAAGAGCGATGTAATCTGCTGACAGAAGGACGTTTGTCATGGCAAAGGCGTTTAATGCAGGATAAAAAACAGCGCATTGTGCAGTTTACTACTGAGTCCGGCCCGCATGTTCTGGTTAATCTTGCCGCACCGGAGAAAGATGCAAGAGAGATGCTGGAATGTACCGGTGAGTATGCACTGGCGCGAGACTTAATGGGCCAGGTGTTTGCTTTACTTGAGTCATTGAAGGCCGAACAAATAACGATAGACTTTATGTCCTGTTCTGAAGCAAGCACTATAGGTTGCCTCACCGGTCTGGAGATGGCCGCTTATGACTATCGAAACCAGCGTGGAGATCGCGATCCGCAACCGCTGCTGCCTGGTCTGCACCTGGAACTTCCGCAATCATTAATTGACAGTGCTATAGCCCAGGGTCTTTCTGTCAATGTTGCACGTCACCTGGTTAATCTTCCTGCCGCTGATCTTAACCCCGAGACCTACGCCAGGCTCGTATTCGCACTATTTGAAGAATCTACAAGTAGTACTGTGACTATCTGGGATGCGGAACGATTAAAAGAAGAAAAGATGGGCTTAATGCTTGCGGTAGGTAAAGCAGCTGTGCATCAGCCCAGCCTGATTCATATTCGTTACCGGAAGAAGGGTGCAACAGCCAGGCCACTGGCACTCGTGGGTAAGGGGATTACCTTTGATACAGGTGGGCTTGATCTCAAACCTTCTGCCTTTATGCGCATGATGAAAAAAGATATGGGCGGCTCTGCCGCGCTTGTTGGGCTGGCAGTCTGGCTGGACCGGACAGCTTTCGCTCAACCTGTCGATATCTGGCTTGCTGTGGCGGAAAATGCAGTAGGGCAGAAAGCATTTCGACCCGGAGATGTCATCACAGCACGAAATGGTAAAACGGTAGAAATTGATAATACGGATGCAGAGGGCCGGCTTGTGCTGGCTGATGCGTTGACCGTTGCGGTGTCTGAGCAAGATAAAAATCGTCCCGCAGCAGTAGTTGACGTTGCGACACTCACCGGTGCGGCACGTGTTGCACTGGGGCTGCAGATCGGAGCGTTGTTTGCCAATAACAAAAGCCTTTCAGATGCACTCTATAGTGCTGGAATTGAATCGGGCGATCCGCTCTGGCCGCTGCCACTGGTCAGAGCCTATGAGACTGAACTGCAAAGTCATGTTGCCCAACTGGTTAACTGTTCAACAAATCGTTTTGGAGGTGCCGTGACGGCAGCCATGTTCCTGGAAGAATTTAGCGGCGATATTCCCTGGGCGCACATAGATGTGAACGCATGGACCAATGAAACCCAGGGGCCTGTGAAAGGTCCGGGAGCAAACGGCCAGATGGTACAGTGCCTGATAAAGTTCGTGGAATGCGGTTTTGAGTGTTAGCCATGAATTCCAGCTGTATGTCGTTGAGCAGTTGAATGGTGTCGGCTATGTCGCGGCCAGGAAAATGTTTGGTGGTGTCGGTCTATATGCAGATGGAATCTTTTTTGCGTTGATTGCTGATGACACCCTGTATTTTAAAGTGGATAGCACGAATCGAGTCGACTATGAATCAGCAGGAATGGATGCCTTCCGGCCCTATCCGGATAAAACACGGACTATGCAATATTATGAAGTTCCAATAGATGTTCTTGAAGATCAGGAACAGATCAATGGCTGGGCAAGAAAGTCGATAGCCGTCGCCTTACATGCAAGAGAATAATTTCACGCTTTAATTCTCTAATGCCCATTATTACTGAGTTTTCTTATTCTCTGTTTCTCGATAATGTTTATTACTAGACCAGATACTGGCCAGTACTGAGCCTGAAAGGTTGTGCCAGATACTGAACAGGGCTCCTGGTAAGGCAGCAGTAGTTGAAAAATATTTTACTGCCAGGGCTACGCTAAGGCCTGAGTTTTGCATGCCTGTTTCAATTGCCAGCGTGCGACAGGTGATACGGTCCATTCCAAGTGATTTTGCTATGCCGTAGCCAGCAACCAGGCCGATCAGATTGTGCAGTATTACGGCGATGACGATGAGTATGCCCATAGATGCGATATTAGTCTGGTTCAAGGCGACAACTACGGCGATCACAAAGGTAATTGTAAGCATCGAGATAAAGGGAAAGACTTGCTGAATGCCAAGTAATTTCTGGCTGAGATAAGTGTTTATCACAGCACCCAGCAAGACAGGTATCAGTACAATCTTCAGCACACTTATCAACATATCCAGAACAGGCACTGGCACATGCTCTCCAGCATATAGCCAGACTAGCGTCGGTGTCATAACTAAGGCAAGCAACGTAGACAGTATGGTCAACGACACCGACAATGCGACATTGCCACGTGCAAGATAGCAGACCACATTTGACGCAGTGCCGCCTGGCGAACTGCCGACGAGAATCATCCCGATCATTAAAGCTGCGGATAGATCGAGCATGCGCGACACTATCAGTGCCGTAAGAGGCATGATGGAATATTGCATAAGCACACCCAGGGCCAGTACTTTCGGGCGCCTCAGCACATCCCTGAACTGATCAAGCGTTAAGGTTATTCCCATGCAAAACATTATCAACATCAGCAGTGCAGGAATGGCCGGTTTAAATACGGTAAATAATAAAGGAAAAAAATAGGCGAAGATTGAAAATAGAAATGCCCAGAGGGGAAACAGACGGGTAATAGCGTGTAACGACATGTTGGATAATTTTAAGTGCAGAACTTTTTTCTAGATTAGAGGGTAAATAGAGATTATTCTGCCATTAGAGTTATAAATGCCAGTTTGCCGAAACGGGGGATTTTATGCCATCAACGTATCAGTCGAATATCATAAATGCACCGATCGATAAGGTGTGGCGTACTATCAGTAATTTTCATGACATGTCATGGGCACCCAATATTATCAACTCAGTGGATGCGGTGGGTGATGTTTCTGGCACAGAAGTGGGGGCAAAAAGAGTTCTCAACGGCGCAATTCACGAAAAATTGATTGAGGTTGATGCAGATGGTCACCGATTTCGATACACAATAGACGAAGGCCCCGAGCCAATTTCACCATCCAATGTGTCAAATTATATTGGTGAAGTCAGGTTGACTCCAGTGACTATGCAGGACATCACTTTAATGGAATGGTCGTCTTCCTGGGATTCCGACGAAACAGAAGCCGTTTCATTCTGCCACAATATCTACGTGGCGTTGATGAGTGATATGGCGGAGACTTTTAGTTAAGTTTTTTCTTCTTTATTTTTTTTGATGTGCTTGGATATCTGTTAGTTTTTCGCCCTTTATGGGCGAGTATCTTTTCTTTGCTT
>JASJFV010000372.1:0-14694 GCA_033791885.1 Gammaproteobacteria bacterium
TTAATGACTCTGCGGGTAAGGTCTACCTTTCAAAACAAGCAGGTGTGGAGCCGAAGCCAAGCTGGGTAAAAGAAAGCTAACAAACGCAGTCAATCGGACTATTAAAGGTTTTAATATTGAACTGCGACTCCCGCCCCAGCAATAAATAAATTCTATCCAGAATAGTAGTGGCAAAATATCGGTGGTGACGAAAAATATCGAAACCTGATGGCTCTTTACCGTGTACGCGGCGGAGAAATTCTCGTGAGGCGTTCCGCGTAACAGATGAAGTGAGATAAAAATACAGTGTGATCGGATAAAGAAACAGTGTTGCAATTGACCGGCCAAGGTGACGGGCTATCCAGCTGATGACATTCAACCAGAAGACATTACCTCGCTCAGGTTGACTAACCCATTGCTGGCTCATTGAATTGTGTCAGTCGAAAAATACCACAGGCCCAGTGCAATCAATTCATCATTTTTCATACATCGGAATTCAATTTTCATCACCTGCGAATCGCCTGTAGTTATCTTTTCATTCAATATTATGTCGAGTGTCTGAGTGCGATTAGCCTTCATCATAACAGGAGATAGAAATTTTACAGACTTCAGTGTTGATACTTTTATCGAAGTGCATTTCCATTCCTTTATACACTCACGAACATGATCAAGTATCACCACGCCGGGAACCACCGGATTGCCAGGAAAATGACCGGCAAGACCCGGGTGATCGGGTGAAATAATGATTTGTGTTCTATTACTCATTTTCCTTACATTGACGTGATATCTATCGGTTGAGCGCCACGCTGATTATCTCACCGGGAAACATTCATGTTGTTATCGGAATTCCAGCATAACAAACAACGAAAAAAACAGTTCTTTACTATCTGCGGCTGATTAATTTTTGCAGCAGGTCCATTGTATCTGCACGAGGTAATTTACCCGTTATATTGCGCGGTAGTGTATCAACTTTAAACACCTGCCGGGGCAGGAATACGGGGTCTACCTGCCGGCCAAGTATTTTTATCAAATCTGCTGCAGATAATTCGGGAGCAACAACCACCGCATATAGCCTCGAAACACCCTTTGACGGTGTCTCAGCTTGCAGAAATACGCCATCTTCTACGCCCGGGATTAAATTAAGTTTAAGGTTCAAGTCCGCCAGCGATGAACGTTTTCCGGCAATTTTGATCATATCGGACAAGCGTCCGTACATCAGGAAATGTGTGTCATCAACAAGCTCTATTCTGTCGCTAAGTTGTGGCCGATGCGGAAGATGACTTGCGATTACTCTCATGTTGTCATCGTCAGCAAACAGCCTCACATTTTCGTACAAAGACCACTCCTGCTCTTTCGCAGTATTCCGGGATGCTATCGCTCCACTCTCAGTGCTGCCATAGATTTCCTTCAGTTCCGTGTCCAGTGCCATTTCAGCCAGAACAGCATCTTCCTGACTCAACGGTGCGGTAGCAGAAATAATCTGTCGCAGGGCAGACCATCGCAGGCCTGCCTGCACACAAACCCGCAGGTGAAACGGCGTTGTAACAAGTGATGCAGGCTTGCCGGACAACACCAGTACCCGACGAATATCTTCAGGGAAGAATGGCATGCCGCCATAGACCGATGCTGTACTTAGCATTGGCAGCAACACCGTCATTTCAAGGCCGTACATATGCTGCGGCGGCACCGTTGCCACTAAAAAGTCTTTTTCGCCAGTGGCAAAACGAATTTGCAGCAGTTTGGTCCCCTGAACCAGGTCGCCCCAGAGTTTCTCATTGGCAGTGGGTTTACCGGAACTGCCTGACGTAAACACCACGCAGGCCAGGTGCGATGAATCAATCAGTGGCACTTCAGTGATCGAGCTCTTTATCTCCGCTGCGTAACTATATCTTACAAGGTCAGATTGATTAGTATTAACGCAGGCAGTAGTTTTGGTATCGGTTAAACAGTAACTGTCTGAGTAATCATTAACCAGTGACTGCAGTACTTCAGGGGATCGGCTTGGTGGCAATAACACAGTTTGCCCACAACATAAGGCTGCCAGAAAACCAATAATAAAGTTGGTTCGTTGCTCACAGAGTAAAAAACAATACTTATGGCCTGGCAGTTGCAGCGTCAAGCTTCGTGCATAATGCAACACTTGTCCGACCGTCAGCTGGTCATCTGTATTGTAGATCCATACCTGGTCGAAATCATTTCTTGTAATTAATGGCAGCTGTTTCAAAATACTCTCTGCCTCAGGTCATTGCTGTAAACTCTAGATGAAATAGATTGATAAATTAATATTCTAAACAACAACATTTATAATGCTCAGCTGCAATTAAAGAAGCCGTGTCTTCGTGTCACTTCCCCATGCCTGTAAAGACCTATAGTTATTCTATTACCGGTGCCTATCAATACAGGCAATGTCAGATTTCCGCTACAAATAACCATTCATGGCTTAATAGAGGTTGACTTATATACGCTGCGAAAATCGATATGGCGCAGACGTTGAATAAATTCAGTAAAACTATAGTTCATGTACTTGCGCAGGAATATTCTACGTACGGTAAATTCTGCCAGGAACATCATCGCCAGAAGAAAATAGCTCAGAATATTGCTGAAAAATGACCAGGCCTCAAGCGAGGCGTAGACGGAGAACAGGAACAGCAGAATTGTCATCAATAAAAAATAAGCTGACCAGGCGACAGTAGCCCAGCGCGTATAGATAATGACTGCAGGAGGCATATCCTTCCTCATCAGGCTGGCAAAACGGGTAATCAAGGGAATCCTGTCTTTGCCAAGGGTTGAGGCAAATAGCCATAACAACAGGGAATTGACACTTAGAGGAATCAATTTGATGATTAATTGATAATTTTCTTTTTCCAGCAATAGCAGGATAAATGCCAGTCCGGCGGTGATGATTTGCCACGCAACAGGTTTTTTCTGTCTCAGCAAAGCAAACAGAAAAGGCAGTGTTAACATAATGCCCAGGTAGACCAGGGCCAGCTCGACATGGCCAAAATAAACACCGAGATGCAGAACTAACGGGTATGTGAAAATCAGCAATGGTAATAGAACGAGCATCACCCTGTTGATTCCAGGCAAACGATCAATCAGCGTGCCCGGTTTCCGTCAATGTGACCGGAAAGTGCACGTAATGATTTAAAAATATTCTTATTGTCGGCATCATCCGCTTTAATCTGAAAGCCATAGCGCTGGGACACCGCAAGGGAAAGTTCCAGTGCGTCAATCGAATCCAGGCAAAGACCTTCATTGAATAATGCGGCATCAGGATCAATATCATCCACCGCTATATCTTCCAGATTCAACACTTCGATAATCATCGCAGCTATTTCGCGCTCAAACTCCGACATTTACTCCTGCTCCCATTCATTTAATTGTAATATTAGTCAATTATAACCCAAGGAAACTTAGATTTTTTTATAAATTCATCGCATTACATGCGTATCCAGGCAATTATCTGAACAACGATTACTGGCTGACATGTAAGGCTGATAATTCCTATGTTCTGAATGTAATGATTAGCCTACGCATGGCATAATATATCGGATAAACGGGTGAGTGCTATGACCAATAAAGTAGAAAAATCATTAAAGAATAACAAATACGATGTAATCGTTATTGGCGGTGGTCCTGCAGGATCAACTTTCTCTACACTGCTGAGTGAAAAAGGCCATAAAGTATTGCTACTGGAGAAAGATCATCATCCCCGTTTTCATATCGGTGAATCGCTGTTGCCGATGACCCTGCCGATACTTGAAAAACTGGGTGTCAGCGAGCAGGTCGAGAAAATTGGTATTGTCAAATATGGTGCTGAGTTTAATTCATTGATTGAAGATAACAAACGCGAAACCTTCTACTTTGACTTTGCAATGGACCGAAATCACCCCCATGCCTACGAAGTCAGGCGCTCTGAATTTGATGAAATTTTATTCAGAAATGCCGCCAATAAAGGCGTTGAATGTCGCGAAGGTACCCGAGTTAGTGATATCGCATTCAATTACGACGATACAGTCAACGTTACTGCCATTACCGAAGATGAACAAACCCTTAAACTAGACTGCCAGTTCCTGGTAGATGCCAGTGGAAGAGAGTCTCTGTTATCTCGTAGAAAAAAACTCAAGATAAAAAGTAAAAAGCACAATAGCTCTGCCATCTTCGGTCACTTCGAAAATGTCACTCGACGTAGTGGAAAAGACGAAGGTAATATTTCCATGTACTGGTTTAAACATGGCTGGTTCTGGCTGATACCATTAAAAGACGGCATGATGAGTGTAGGCGCTGTTTGTTTTCCTGAGTATCTAAAGACGCGCACTTGCTCAACTGAGGAATTCATGCGCAACACCATAAATATGGCACCCGGAGTCTGCCAGCGGATGAAGGATGCAACACTGGCTGGAGAAGTCAGGGCAACCGGTAATTTTAGTTATTCATCGTCACGCATGTATGGCAAACCCGGTGAGAACTACCTGCTGATAGGGGATGCCTATGCCTTTATCGACCCGGTGTTCTCCAGCGGCGTTCATATTGCTATGAGCGGAGCTGAAAGTGCCGCAACAATTATCGATAGCTGCCTAGACAATCCTGCTGCGAGCCAGAAACTATTGCAGCAGCACAAGTCAAAAATTGACAATGCCCTGAAAACATTCTCATGGCTGATACACCGGTTTAACTCTCCCGTTATCCACAAACTGTTTATGGCACCTGCTAACAATTTGCGTATTCAGGAAGCTATCATCTCGCTACTGGCCGGTGATCTATATCGAGACACACCGGTTAGATCACGCCTGTTCATGTTTAAAATTATCTACTACCTGATGTGCTTTAAAAATATCCCTGCCAGCCTTGCCTCATACCGAAGACGAAAAAGAAATATAACCACTGCTTTTTCAGGTGGGACAACTGCTCAGGATATACTTGACTGACTTTGTGTTTAACGTGTCGATATTTTGAAATACAGAAATAACACTAAAGTGAAACAGGTCAACAGTCTTAGCGGCATTCTTTATTTTTAATCACATAGTAATGCAGTAAACACTACATACCAGCACCCAGGGACAATAGATACCAGCTGCTACAACGGTAATTTAAAGCCAAGTAACAGCTTGCCCGAGTTTAGAGAATCATTCGGCTCCTGAATTCCACCATTAGAGAGATGATGATAGCGATACTCAAAGCTCATGCCGACTTTACCAAGTGTGTAGTCAACACCAATGCCCGCCTGGTAAGACCCTTTTAACTGCGAGCTGGTACCCGGTATTTCAGCGCGAGTATAGACAGGGCCGCCGCCGATGAATATATAAGGCTGAACCTGCTGGTAGGCTATGAAGTTCCAGTTAACATTCATCGTAAAACCGATCATCGCAGGCTCATCAGGTTCACGCAGCAGGGTTAGTGGCACTTCAATCAGTACAGATTTGCGGTTTAGATACCAGGATTTTCCTCGTGTCTTTGTCTGCGGACGCTTATGCCGAAGTATGATATCGGTAGTTTCTACTTTCTCTTTTGTATTCCCCCAGCCTGGATGCGAACTGCCGGCGCCCACCAAAAGATACCAGCTCTTTCCCGGAAACTCTGCCTCGTCATTGGCCAGAACCGGTGACGAAATGATCAGGGTGAAAAGAAATATTCGCAGATGCAGAATAATAGTTTACCAACAAGAAAAATGATGAAGTATGGTTTTTAGATCACTAAAAGCGACTATGCGTATCTCATAATCGCCAGGAAAGAATCACGCAGCGATCTCTGCGTAACTTGAAAAATATATTCCCGAGCTAAGCCTGTGATGACATACGCATATGAGCCTTATAATTATTGACACATATTCGATAATATTTTCGTCGCATCACTCCTGACATTTTCCATCCATGAGTTGGCATTCGGATGAATCTTCTCAACGCCTTCGCTATCAACTTTGTATTTCAGGTTGATACTACTTTTATATTTGATATCAAAACTGGTCTCCGTGTAATTGATATCGACAACCAGGGTGTGCTTTCCACGAACTATAACTTTAGCCTGCATGTAGCCAGGTTTCTGATTTGACATACTCCATCCTCTGGCAATTAAGGCACTACTTAAACCCAGCTTAACTTCGTCAGTAGAAAGTTTACATCCCCACTCGGATGTCGCTGGGTTAATCAGTGCTTTAGCAGCTCTTGCACTGGCTGTATTGACAACTAAAAAATAACACAACAGGATCAACAGGATCCCAATTCCACTCTTCTTTATCATCACTATTATCTCCCCGTTTGCTGTGGCTATAAAAATTTTCAAGTAACATTATCTTTTATCTATGAAATCTTATCCAGCATTCGCTGATTATGCGTTAAAGAGGCATACAGGCGCCCTGACCAGTACCAGTGCAAAAACAGAGTTTCTGTAATTAGCTTGTGCAGGGGCAGATCGGCAGATTTCTCCGCTGCACATGGCTGTGTTGTAAGGTTCAGTCCTTTTGACAGGGTCTGCAGTCGTTCAAGATGATAACGATTTGTTACCAGCACCACATTATCAAATGACGCGAACCAGTCACGCGAGTGCTGCATATTTTCCAGTGTATTGGTCGATGTTTCTTCCATTGAAATCGCCGTTTCCGGTATTCCCAGCTGAATCAAATATTGATGCCCTGCCCGTGCTTCGCTGATACCAAGATGAGGGCGACCTCCAATAATTCTTATCACTGCTGGGTCGTTCACAGGATCATTTTCTGATTCAGTATATAACGTTGCTGCCCTGTCCAGTCTTGACTGATAGTCAGTAGTAATATTCCCATTTTCAAGCTGGTGTCCCGGAACAGCAATTGCGGAAATTTTTTTGCTGGTATAGCAGCAGATCTTGGCACACTTTCTTACCCGGTAAAAAACATATAGATGACTGATACCCAGTGTTACTGCTCCTGTCAGCAGAGACAGGAGAAAGGTGAACCTGGCATCGCCATCAAACCCTCTGCTGCTCAAACCCTTCATTGCTCTTTTGCAATTATCACTCGATAGAAGCCGGGTAAATTCATGCCATTGCGAAATAGCCGGCCAGCAACCATCCGGGTTATGCGCATAATATCTTTTACCGATTGAAAGTGGCTTGGTCTCATCGCGGTGCCATAAATGGCAGGTATCTGTACCGCCTTTGTTCTGACCCCTCTTGATCCTGCTTCTATAAGCACTTCACTTTCAAAGACAAAACTTTTTTCACGTGACGTGTCCAGCTTGATGCTTTTTAACAGGCTTGCAGGATAGTAACGAAAACCTGACTGCGAATCTTCAATTGGAAATCCTGAAGCCCATGCAATCCAGAAATTCGCAAAGCGATTTGCGCGATATCGGGATACGGGTATGGCATCTCGGTCGTGTAACCTGGAACCGATAATGATAGTTTCAGGGTTATCGCGGGCCAACTGAATTAGCTTTGGAATATCCTCAGGCCGATGCTGACCATCAGCATCGAGAGTTATGACACCATCGATACCACCTGCCAATGCCTCCTGCATTCCACGCCAAAGTGATGCCGCCTTACCCATATTGGTTTCATTCCGTAGCACGGTCAATGGCAAGTCTTTTAGCACCTCACTAGTGCCGTCACTTGAACCATCATCAACGACAATTACGCTGTCACATTCATGAATTGACCGTTCAGCAACATCACGAATAGTGCCTTCTTCTAAATAGGCGGGAATAACGACAGCGAATGAATTCATAGTCTCTTTACTAAACGATTAACTGACTAGATTATACCTAACAACGTCATCTGCATACACAATGAACGAAGATGGTACTGTTTATTTCCATGCTACCCTAGATCACAACAATCGCAGATGACTAGTTGATATCACAATCAACTACGGACATTAGATAACGATCAAACCTACCTCCACTACCGTTCGCAGAGGAACAGATAAACCTCAATACGATCATCACCAGTAGCAAATCTTCGATTAACTCTTCCTTAAAATTTATTTAAAAAAATAAATTACAAGTAAAAACCTATGCTGTAAAAAATAATACCTACTAACCAACCGAATCATAAAGCAATCGAAAGTCAGTAAGGGTGAACTATCCAGCTAAATGAGTTATTTTTCTCGGCACTCTTTGGGTAATAAAAACAGATTCTTGTTATCAGACGACGAAGGAATTATCTGCAGCTCATCTAGCGCAGGGTTTCCCCAAATATTTCGCAGAAAGGGTATGGTAGGGGTGCAGTATTCGATGTCACAGTTTACTGGCACCTTTTACACAAATATTACATAAGCAAACTACTGGATTAGCGTAAACGAAGTAATAGTGACGGTTTCAGGCAGGTTTAACTATTGTATACATACCCAACATGGGCAATGACATTAGATCAACAGGAAAAAAATAGAAAAAAACAGAGGCTCGCACATAAAGTGCGAAAAATAGATTCAATCGTAGAATTTAAATAATATGACAAGCGACAACACAAAAAATACTCAGCTTATGATCTTGTAATCAATCACATCAAAATCAGCTCCTGACATAACAAGGTTACCGGCAACAATCCGATGACTCTCGGCACCAATCAACTCCATCATTCTTCCAGGTCGATAGGTACCAATTGGAACCAGTAATATCTTTTTTTCAACCGGGAAGTTGGAAGTACCTACAACTGACATTACATCAATAACTTCATCAGACGAAAGATCCGCCTGGAGCTTGAAACGCTCTGCCTGGCGACCCATTATAAACATCCCTACTTTGATGCGTTCTTCATTGGTATACCTTGCCCAGCGCACAACTGCGAGTGACCATTCATCAATTCTACTGTCATCACGCACAGCGATCATATCGCCAACCTGGAACCGGGTGGTACTCCCAGGACTCATTTCAATCTGACAACCCATTTCACTGGCATCTGTTACCTGACAACAGCGGTTTTCATCAAGCGGAGTTTTCTTCAACGCTGTAAACAACATTGCACTCATATTTTCGATTATCTTGCTATAGCCGGCTACAGACTCGCATGTGCCGTCCTTTTCATGCCGGGTATCCTGGCGAACAGGGTGTTTACCCCAGTTCATTGCCATTCGCCTGAACATTTCTATCCGCAGTAAAAATCTACTCGATGCATTCTTGGCTGGATTTTCAAAGGCCTCCTTAGCCATCGCCTCGACTTGCCGTTTTAAAGTTGCCACAAGCACTTTGGTACTCAATACGGAATAGCGTTCGGAGGTAATTACATCGCCACTATGTGACAAGACAGGAACTGCCGGGTAATCACTCTGGGCGTCCACACTGAACATGCAGGTCTTCCTGGATTCCTGTACGTCATGTTCAATCGTGGCTAGATTCGCCCATCGGTTAAGTGTCCAGTTCAGCACATTAAACGCAGCAACAGAAAAGTGGTAGGGATTGCACAGACCGAGTAATAAGCTGCGCTTATAAGCATGTTCAATTAGGTAAAATTCATCGCGAATAGCATCATCGATAAATCCACTACTATTCCTGCTTAAATCTATGATATAGCGGGAGTAATTATAAATATGGTGAATTTCGTACCAGATTCCTTTTGGTGCCGGGCGATATCCTTCATAGGTGGCACGTAACTGATCGGAAAGGCAGCTGATGGCACCGTAGCATGCCAGTATCAGGTCTTCATGCAGTTCTTTTTGATTTTTCTGGTATTCATCTGAATTATCCAGCACCAAAGTTGCAATGCTGGTAATTGTGGTTTTGTACAGGTCGGCCATGACGGCATAGATTCGCGCTAGGCCATCTACATGGTTGATAACATGATCAGGCAATGGCAACTTGCCGTCAGCAAAGGCTGTACGTACTGCGTGTGCGGTGTTACTGAGTAATGGTCGTATCCAGTCGAGCAATTCCAGCCGTTCGTGATCGCTGCAGTCGACATAGAGAAACTGCTTCACCTTTTCTTCAAGCTCAGGAACTTGCAGGGTGGCTGTAGAGGTCAGCCAGTCAGTCAGTTCGGTCACAGAGGCAGGACTGAGTGCATCGATTTCGTTATGGGAGTGTATATTTATCTCAGCCTTCATATCCTGCACTGCACTGACTGTGCCCGGAGCGTGCCCAGGTATCCTTGCCAGTACTCAGTTTCCTCTTAATTGTGGCGCCTTATTAAAAATACTTTTTTTATAAAGTTTATGACCAGGAATCTTTGTTTCAGATCCTCTAGCCATTATATGCACAAAAGAAAAAACTGCAATGAATCAGACGAATTGCTATTTAGTCAAAATCTCCTACAAGGCTCTGTAAAACGGCATCCTCAATAATTACTTGATGATGATAATCGGTGTGATCTACGCCTGCCTTCATCCCTGCGCCATTTTGCAGGGCCGAAATCATTTCGGGTGTAAACTCAAATCGCATAAAATGTACAGATGAGGTTTTCTCGTCTGTTTCCCGCTCAAGGTCTTCGTTGCTTATCGGATAGACCTTGTCATAATCATCTACTTGAAGCCAGGTTTCGCGTTCCACTCCAATTAATTTAGCCAGCGCATCTTTACGTTCATCGACATCACTAAATTCAATCATCATTACTGCCTTCAGGTTCTCACCGTCAGGAATAAGTGGGTTGTAGGCTTCGAGTTCATCATTAATGCCATCAGCTTCGAATATCTTTTCTATTCGCAGCATCTCCTGCACCTGGTACTGCATAGTCATCCTGTCTTCAAACAACAGGCGCAGGTTTTCACCCAGTTGAATATAACGCAGCTTTTTGTGCGCCATCACTTCTGCACGGAAATCATCACGGAGCGTGGCGTATTTTTCCAGCGAATAGAGATCAGACTTTTTCAATTGTTCCATAATTACTCTCCCAGTCCGTAAGCCAGGCAGAGGAGGCCCATCGGATGAGTTGGACTGCTGTCATCGTCAAGAATATTTGCCAGATGGTGGCCGGCAATTGGACAATCTGAAGTGTAATAATTCGGCTCATTTTTCTTTATCCGGTTGGCCACTGGACGACCTATCTTGACCGCGAAATCGAAGGTTTCTTCTTTCACTCCATAGGTTCCATCATGACCCGAGCAGCGCTCGATTGTATCGATTTTTATACCCGGTATCAGGCTCAATACATCGCGTGTCTTCGGACCAATATTCTGCACCCGCTGATGGCAGGCGACATGATAGGAAACCTTGCCTACTTCTGTCTTGAAATCGGTCTTTAACAACCCTTCCTTGTTGCGCTGGGCCAGGTATTCAAACGGGTCATAAAAGGCATCAGCTACTTTTTTCACATCTTCATCTTCAGGGAAAAGCAATGGCAGTTCCTGCTTGAACATCAATGTGCAGGACGGCACAGGGGCGATCAAATCCCAGCCCGCATCAACCAGTGCGGCAAGGGCGGGTATGTTGGCATTTTTAGCCTTCTCCACCGCATCAAGGTCGCCCAGTTCAAGTTTTGGCATGCCGCAACATTGTTCCTTCTCTACCAGGGTAACCGGTATCCCATTGTGTTCCAGTACAGATATCATATCCTTGCCGATTTCAGGCTCATTATAGTTACCGTAGCAAGTTGCAAAAAGTGCTACCTTGCCATTGGTTTTGTCACCTGCTGTAGCCGTATCTGCAGTAAGCCCATTATGTTTAGCATGCTGCTTTTCGAGGGTATCTGAGTGATAGTCAGGCACATTTGCACGGGCACTGACACCCAGCGTTTTTTCAAGTACATTGCGCAGGACACCACTCTTGTTCGATGCATTTACAAAATTGACCACCACCGGTATGCCTGCAAGCTTACCAACGGTATCGGTGGAAGTAAGGATTTTATCGCGCGTACGCACCTCACCTTTTTTGAACTTCACTGCCTTGGCACGCAACATGAGATGTGGAAAATCGATGTTCCATTCATGCGGAGGTGTATACGGGCACTTGGTCATGTAACAGAGGTCGCAGAGATAGCATTGGTCAACGACCTTCATATAATCTTTCTTGTCGACACCATCCACTTCCATGGTTGGCGATTCATCGACCAGGTCAAACAGAACAGGAAAAGACTGGCACAGGCTGACACATCGGCGGCAGCCATGACAGAGATCATAGACTCGCTCCAGTTCTTTATTCAGTGAATCTTCATTAAAATAATCTGGATCTTTCCAGTTTACACTGTGCCGGGTAGGTGCCTGAAGGTTTCCTTCACGGGGTGCGGTAGCCATTGCTTTGTCCTGTGTGCGTATAAATAAACACGGGAGGGCAATATCGCCCTCCCGCGCCGTTACCTGTCAGTCATCGAGTGAATCGAGTGCTTTCTGGAAACGATTTGCATGGGAACGCTCGGCCTTGGCCAGTGTTTCCATCCAGTCTGCGATCTCATCAAAACCTTCATCGCGCGCATCTTTTGCCATACCCGGATACATATCAGTGTATTCGTGAGTTTCACCTGCTATAGATGATTTCAGGTTGTTTTCAGTGCTGCCGATAGGTAGCCCTGTTGCTGGATCACCAACTTCTTCCAGGTATTCCAGGTGGCCATGAGCATGGCCTGTTTCACCTTCAGCAGTAGAGCGGAATACTGAAGCTACATCGTTATAGCCTTCTACGTCTGCTTTTCCAGCAAAGTACAGGTAACGACGGTTTGCCTGTGATTCACCTGCGAAGGCGTCTTTCAGGTTTTGTTCGGTTTTACTGTCTTTCAATGACATGTTTTAACTCCTCAAAATTTGTATTTAGGTGTGGATTAATCCAACGGTTTTATCCGCCAGGGTGAATAATAAGAAAAAATCATAATTTGTTCCAATTGATTGTAGCAAACATGTTGATTGATTTTATCAATCAATTGCGAAAATTCGTAAGTTAGGCTTACAGCATCTTCACACTCGTGAGATCAAGCTGTTGAATTGACTGCGTCAGCGTCTCGATCGCCTGGGCGCGGGGAAAGCTTTTTCTCCAGGCCAGGCCTACGCGGCGGCATGGCTGCTTTCCTGCCAGGCGCCTGACGGCAAGCAGACGATGTGAATATTCATGAGAACCCGCAGCTGTTGCAGGAAAAACAGATATTCCTATGCCACTCATTACCATGTGGCGTATTGTTTCGAGCGAACTTCCTTCAAGGGTCTGTTGCAGCCCTATGTCTTTTTGTGAAGCCTGCAGGCAGTCCGGGCAGAACTCAAGCACCTGGTCACGGAAACAGTTACCGGCTCCCAGGAGCATTATGTTCTCCTCCGGCAGTATCTCTCGCGAAATTGATTTCTTCTCAGCCCAGGGATGTGCAGATGGAATAACGACAACAAATGGCTCATCATATAAAGGCAAAGTAACGATACCTGGTTCATCATATGGGTACGAGATGATGATAACATCCAGCTGCCCCTGTTTAAGCAGTGTCGTCAGGTTAGCAGTGAAGTTTTCCTGAACAATCAGGGGCATTTCCGGCGCCTGTTCAAGCAGCTTAGGTATCAAACCCGGAAAAATGTAGGGGCCTATGGTATGAATAGCCCCGAGACGCAGAGATCCAACCAAAGGACCCTTTTCTGACTCGGCCAGCTGATTAATGACATCAACTTCTTCAAGTACCCGGTGCGCCTGCTCGACAATCAATTCCCCCCGGGCTGTCAGCGTGACCTCATTGCGTGCACGTTCAAACAGGGGAATGCCAAGTTCATCTTCCAGCTTGCGTACCCCGATACTCAGTGTTGACTGGCTAACAAAACAGGCAGTAGCCGCACGGCCAAAATGCCGCTCACGGGCAACGGCGACAATATAACGAAATTCTGTCAGTGTCATGAGGTAGTTAAATCGACTTTAAATTTATGATTGATAATATCAATAGTTAATTAACTTGTATTCCTCTTTTTTGTAAATGTTATTAAACTGTCCACCTCGTTAAGTAGTGTTTACACTAAATAAAAGAACAAATACCAATAATCTACGGAGTCATTACATGTCCGCACTGAAATCTCGAAAAATAAATAGTCATTCATCGTCAATGGTGAGGCCAGTCACCCTGGCAATCCTGCTTGTCTGCGCACCCGCGATACAGGCCGATGATGTTACTGATCAAATTGATGAGGCAGTTAAGGCCTATGAGAAGGAAGATTATAATACGGCAGTCACCGCTCTTGATTCCGCCTCGACCCTGATCAGGCAGAAGAAGGGAGAACTGGTCAGCAAGCTGCTACCAGAACCGTTAGACGGCTGGGAAGCCGGGGAAGGTAAAAGCAGTGCTGCGGCAGCGGGAATGTTTGGTGGTGGTATTAGTGCTGAAAGACGTTATACAAGGAAATCTGAAGGCTCCAATGAAACCATCACAATTTCAATCACAACAGACTCACCTCTTATGCAATCTATGGGCATGATGTTTTCCAACCCGATGTTCATGGGACAGGATAATAAACTAATTGTCATAAACGGTGAAAAAGCGATTGCGAATGAACGGGATAACTCTCTTACCTCAATGATTGCCAACAAGGTAATGGTAAAAATTGATGGGGGCAAACAAGTAAAGCCGGAGGTTTTGAAGCAATACTTTAATAGCATGGACTTCAAAGCTATTAAGGACTACGCACAATAAAAATATCAAACACTTCGCATGTGCTGGCTGTTTTTTTCTCACCGCAGACAATGAAATGAAAGCGGCTACCATGCAGGAGCCGCAATTAACCATTCGTCTGGTTTTTTTTCCGTGTATGAATTTTTCAATATTATTCTGCCGCCATACACAGAAAAATACTTTTCTTTGTGAATCACAGGTACCTACTTAAATGACCCAGTTATTCAAGAAAGTCATACTGATGCTAACTGT
>JASJFV010000373.1:0-6038 GCA_033791885.1 Gammaproteobacteria bacterium
AATCTATAGCAGATGACTGCATAGATCAGCCCGATGCTGTCATCTCTATCATCCTCGATGGTGAAAATGCCTGGGAGTATTATCCTGAAAACGGCTATCACTTTATTAGCACTCTGTATGAGAAAATCGTTCAAAATAAAGCACTTAAACTAACAACTTACAGTGAATTCCTGGAGTCGAATTCTGACAGGAAGGCGCTGCAGGAGATCGTTGCAGGCAGTTGGGTCTACGGCACCTTTTCCACCTGGATTGGTGAAAAAGATAAAAATCGTGCCTGGGATATGCTGGCCGAGGCAAAAAAGGTATATGACCGGGTCATCGGCGAAGGCGGCTTATCTGACAACGAACTAGCCCTGGCCGAAATGCAAATGGCGACATGTGAAAGCTCAGACTGGTTCTGGTGGTTTGGTGAATACAATTCGGCTGAATCCGTGGTTGCCTTTGACGAACAATACCGTATGCATTTAAGTAATTTATATCAATTGTTAAACGTCGAACCGCCAGATTACCTGTCTAAAGCATTTTCTTTTGGCTCAGGTGATCCTGTAATGGGCGGTGTAATGCTGCCCGGCCAGCATCAGTAAAATGGAATCTGATGATTATGCTAACGCGGTTAAGCGACACCGCCGGGCAGGCATATTGCTGCACCCAACTTCACTTCCCGGGCCACTAGGACATGGTGATATTGGCCATCAGGCCTACCGCTTTATTGAGTTCCTTAACACCAGCGGATTCAAAGTATGGCAAATGCTACCTCTCGGACCCACGCATGATGAGAAGTCACCCTATCAGTGTTTATCGTCTCATGCTGGCAACCCGTTGCTTATCAGTATTGAGTGGCTGGAAGACAAAGGTTGGCTAGACAGAAAAAAACTCAGAATCAGTCTCTCAGAAGAGAGTCATCGGCTGTATTGCCTGCAGCAGGCAGCTGAAAAATTTTATCGTATGGATGACGATGAATGGGAGAGCAGAATTGATGAATTCAGAAAAGATCATGCCTGCTGGTTAGAAGATTATGCGCTGTTCATGGCTTTAAAAAGACGCCATATGAACAGGCCATGGTACGAATGGCCTGCAGCTGTAGTTCATCGCGATAAAATTGCACTTCGTAATGCTCGCCGGGAGTTGCAAAGTGACATCAGGCAGACTATTTTTGAGCAATTTATTTTTTTCACTCAATGGCAGGAAATACGCGATTACGCCAGGCAGCATGACGTCGAACTGTTCGGAGATATGCCTATTTTTGTCGCAACAGATAGTGCCGACGTGTGGGCGCAAAGAGAAAATTTTTTAATAGATAATGATGGTGAAATGCCATTTGTTGCCGGTGTACCACCAGATGCATTTTCTGACACCGGCCAACGATGGGGAAATCCCTTATATGACTGGGACTACATGCGATCTACTTCTTATAGCTGGTGGAAAGAGCGTTTCAGTACGCAGCTAAGGCTATTTGACATGGTTCGCATTGATCACTTTCGTGGATTGCAGGCCTGTTGGCAAATACCACAGGAAGATGAAACCGCGATTAACGGAAGTTGGGTCGAAGTGCCGGGTGGTGAATTGCTTAGCGAACTGTTTAAATCTTTCGATAATCTGCCACTGGTTGCAGAAGACCTCGGTGTGATTACTGAGCCTGTGATTGAACTTAAAAATCAGTTCAATCTGCCCGGCATGAAGGTACTTCAGTTCGCGTTTGATGGAAATAATAGCAACCCGCATCTACCGCACCGGCATGAACTTAATGATGTAGTGTATACCGGCACCCATGATAATGACACAACACTGGGCTGGGTGAGTGATGAGGGTAATTATAATAAAAATTATCTAACTGGATATGCAGGTTCGAGTTTCGATTCAGCCGAGCAGGGCGTCTGGTCTATGATTAGACTGGCAATGTCATCGGTTTCTTTTTTATGTATTCTACCAATGCAGGACCTGCTTATGCTTGATTCATCAGCCCGTATGAATACACCGGGAACGGTAGGTGATCAAAACTGGGACTGGCGTTTTGAATGGTCGCAAATTAATCCTGAAGTCGTCGAAAATATTTCACATACTTTAAAGTTGTATCAGAGGTAACAGCATGTCGGAGAAGAGTTCATTGTGCACTACAGATTATCCTGTAATGGAAAAATTACCCACTGACAGTGAGTCGCTGGCCAATCATTTTGAAAGGCTGTTAACGCGGCATATGGGCCGTTACATCGGTTGCGTTCCTTACTATTTATATGAAGCCTTAGCATTGACTGTTCGCTGCCATATTATGTCAGACTGGCGAAATACGGCGATCGCACAGGAAGAAAAAGGTGTAAGAAAGGCATACTACATATCGCTTGAGTTTTTGATCGGGCGTTCATTAGGTAATCACATTCTAAACCTTGGCATTGACAGTGAAGCAAAGGCTGCAATGAATCAGTTTGCTTTAAATCTGGAAGAGATTATCACTGAAGAACACGATGCCGGACTCGGTAATGGCGGCCTTGGTCGGCTTGCTGCCTGTTTTATGGATAGCTGTGCCACACTCAATCTGCCGGTAATCGGTTATGGTATCCGCTATGAATATGGCATGTTCCGGCAGGAAATTGAAAACGGTTACCAGTTAGAAGAACCTGATCACTGGTTAAGAGACGGCAACCCATGGGAACTGGAAAGACCAGAAGATACCCAGGTGATCAAATTTGGCGGGCGAGTTGACACAATTACGGACACTAGCGTTATTAAACGCCAGGTCTGGATAGATACCTCGGATGTACTGGCGATTCCTTACGACGTGCCGATATCAGGTTACAAGAATAATACGGTTAATACCCTGCGCCTGTGGAGTGCCAGTGCAGCAGATGATTTTAACCTCGATGACTTTAATGCAGGAAGTTATTCAGAGGCGGTGGAAGCAATCAATCATGCAGAGCACATTACTATGGTGCTTTATCCGAATGATGCCAGTGAAAATGGCAAGGAATTGCGCCTGAAACAGCAGTATTTCCTCGCCTCAGCCACCTTGCAGGATGTCATGCGAATGTGGGCGATTAACGAGGGTGATGATTTCAGCCAGTTTGAAAAACTTAACGTGTTCCAGCTGAATGATACTCACCCGACAATCGCCGTTGCTGAATTGATGCGGCTGCTAATGGATGAGAAACATCTATCCTGGTACGAGGCATGGAAAATTACCAGCCAGACAATGGCATATACAAACCATACACTGCTGCCGGAAGCTCTGGAGAAATGGCCTGTTTCCCTGTTTGAGAAACTACTCCCTCGCCTGCTGCAGATTATTTATGAGATTAACGCACGTTTTCTGCATCAGGTTGCCGCGAAGTGGCCCGGTGATACAGAACGTCAGATCAGAATGTCCATTATTGAAGAAGGTGATGTTAAATATGTCCGCATGGCCTATCTCGCGATTGTCGGCAGTTTCTCGGTGAATGGGGTTGCTGCACTGCATTCAGAATTACTGGCCGATGGCCTGTTTAAAGATTTTTATGATTTGTGGCCTGAGAAATTTAACAACAAGACCAATGGCGTAACGCCAAGGCGCTGGGTGGCACACTCGAATCCATTGATGACTGAGCTGATATCTGAAAAGATTGGCGTTGACTGGATTCGTAGCTTCGATGAAATCAGCGAGCTAAAAAAATATGCAGATGATAAAAAATTCAAGCAGCGCTGGTTAGCTGTTAAGTCAGCTAATAAGGGGAAGCTGGCTGAACTGATTAAAACAGAATGTAATGTTGATTTCGATGTAAATGCTCTTTTTGATGTCCAGGTGAAAAGAGTTCACGAGTACAAGCGACAATTACTGAACGTGTTACATGTTATCCATCTTTATGATCGTATTAAGCGTGGTGATACAAGTAACTGGACCAATCGCTGCGTGCTGATTGGTGGCAAAGCCGCGCCCGGCTACCGCCTGGCAAAATCAATAATAAAACTGATTAATAATGTCGCCGAAGTCATCAATAATGACCCGCAGGTTGGCAATAAACTTAAGCTGGCTTTCATCCCCAATTACGGTGTGTCAAAGATGGAAATTATTTGTCCCGGCACTGACCTGTCAGAGCAAATATCTACTGCAGGAAAAGAGGCATCCGGAACCGGGAATATGAAATTCATGATGAACGGGGCCGTCACGATAGGCACATATGATGGGGCGAATATAGAAATACTTGAAGCCGTAGGGGAAGAGAACTTCTTCCTCTTTGGTTTAAAAGCTGACGAAGTGGTATCTCAGCGTGAAAACTATCATCCTCAACAAATCATAGATGAAGACGAAGACCTGCAACGTGTCATGCACCTGATTAACTGTGGTCATTTTAATTCACTGGAATACGGTATCTTTGATGAAATACTGGCATCAGTAATGAATCCGCATGACCCGTGGTTAACACTTGCCGATTTCAGAAGTTATATTGATGCCCAAAACAGGGTGTCAGCAGCTTATCAGGACCGTGATGATTGGCTTAAAATGAGCATACTGAACACTGCCTGCAGTGGTTTCTTCTCCACTGACAGGACGATGCAGGAGTATAATGAAGACATCTGGAAACTGACACCGATGTCATAAAGCCTAACTCAGGTTATGACATCCGGATGGTCACGTTGACAGCGCGTCTTCACACCTGAAAGGGTTTCAGCAATGGAGATCAACTCTGCTAGCGCTGTCTGCGTCTGCATATCATGTTGCTCTGCATCGGCCACGTAGCGTTCAATATAGATACGCAGCGTGGCACCTTCCGTTCCTGTACCCGATAGCCTGAAAACAATGCGCGACTCGTCTTCAAATAGAATTCGGATGCCCTGGTTTTCAGTAATACTGTTATCAACAGGGTCAGTGTAGCTGAAGTCATCGGATAAGCTTACTTTGTAGCCCGCATGTTCTGTTCCGCCAAGTGAGCTTGTCAGTGAGCGCAAGTCTTGCATCAATTCATTGGCGACATCACTATCGATCGCTTCATAATCATGGCGCGTGTAGTAATGCCGGCCATAACGCTTCCAGTGTGATCGGGTGATGTCCTCGACAGATTGCTGCTTTACCGCAATCAGGTTCAGCCAGAACAACACTGCCCAGATTCCATCTTTTTCGCGAATGTGATCGGAGCCGGAGCCAAAACTCTCTTCACCACAAAGCGTGATGCGTTTGTCATCCAGCAGGTTGCCAAAATATTTCCAGCCGGTAGGTGTTTCATAACATTCTATGCCCAGTGATTCAGCGACGATATCAACGGCTCGACTGGTGGGCAATGATCGTGCGACACCGCGGATTCCGGATTTATAGCCGGGTAAATGATGCGCATTTGCTGCCATAATGGCCAGGCTGTCACTGGGGTTCACAAAGAAACTCTGACCCAGAATCATGTTGCGGTCGCCATCTCCGTCTGAAGCGGCACCGAAGCCCGGCGACCCCGGTCCACTATTCATAATGGCAACAAGTTCTTCAGCATGAGCAAGGTTAGGGTCAGGATGGCCACCACCAAAGTCTTGCAATGGTATGCCATTGATGACCGCATCATCATTTGCTGACAGGCGCTGTTCAAAGATGACTTTCGCATAAGGCCCCGTGACTGCATGCATAGCATCAAAGGACATTGATAGCCGCCCGCTTTTGAACAGTGATTTAATTTTTACAAAGTCGAACAACTCCTCCATAAGCTGCGCATAGTCATTTACTGAATCAATCACATCAACCTGCATTTCACCGATATAGCAGGTGTGCTGTCTGTCTAGTGGAATATCCTCAGCTTCAGCGATTTTGTATTCGCTAATACCCTTGCTTATTTCATATGCTGCATCGGTAAACGAAGTCGGAGCGGGTCCACCATTTGCAATATTAAACTTGATGCCGAAATCACCGTCAGGCCCACCCGGGTTATGACTGGCAGACAGGATGATGCCGCCGGCCGCCTGGTATTTTCGTATCAGGCATGAAACAGCAGGGGTAGACAACAAACCATTTTCACCCACCATAATCTTTTTGACGCCATTGGCTGCAGCAATTCGCAGAATAACCTGAATCGCCTGATTATTATAATAACGTC
>JASJFV010000374.1:0-16834 GCA_033791885.1 Gammaproteobacteria bacterium
ATCGGATTGCGTATCTTCAGGAAATTCTTGCGCAATCACCCAAATCTGACGGATTTCTTCGCTAAGTTTCGGAAGAATAGCCATCGCATTGCGGGTGCGAGCCTGATCGAAGAAAGCGAACGGTTCATCAAGGAAGATGAACTGGTTTCCGCTGCCTGTGGTGTTGACCAGTTCCTGAGACAGCGCTAACCTGACGGCCAGCATAATCTGGCGCTGTGTACCGCTGGAAATCTCATCAAGATCCATGTAATCGCGTTTAAGACTCGAGAATGCCCTGACATTTAGATCAGTATCTATGTGCAGATGCTCATAACGGTCTTCAGTAAACAGGGGCAGGGTACGACTAGCCAGTTCACGAAGATCCTTGTTGAAACGCTGCGAAAAGTGTCGTGCAGCGGCAACAATCAGCTCATCCGCAATGTCGCGTATCTGGATACGGTGCAAGGTTTCGTCCAGTTTTTCTTTAAGGTTGCTAATCACTCCCATCAGCGCTTCAGCTTTAGTGAGCCTGTCCTGTTCATTACCGAGTGATGCTTCCAGAGCTTGCTGTGACTGTTGCTGCGAGGATAATCGGTTCTGCAGGTGCTGCCGGATATCATCAATCAGTGCACTGGCCTGCTCGCTGTCCAGTTTGCATTTGCGGATTGCCGACAGGTCTGCGGCATTAATGCTGATAGTTTTATTTTCTTCTTCAGCAACTGCATTATCCTGCTCATCTACTACTACGTCAGCGGCCTGGTCTGGACTCGATTCATCATCGTCAATATCTGTTTCAGTGTCGGAGATTAGCTCATCATCTGCTGCGTTTATTGTTTCAACGTAGCCTTGATCATAAAGCTCAACTGACTCTGCAACAGCCTGTACCTGGGCTGCCAGCGCTTCACCATTTATCAGTAAAGCAGCTATTTTTCTCTTCATCAGCAATGCGATGAGCCAGAATACCAGCAATGCTGCAGCGGAAATAACAAATGCCAATCCCAGTTGAGGGATATATTGCGGGTCCCAGGCAGGAACATATTGTTCTAGCCACCCGGTCAGCTGTGTGGTGTAGCCTGAGTCTGGCATTTTATTGAAAAGATACCAGGCCCCGCCTATTGCAAGTGTTGCAAGCAGGGTAACGAAAGCGAGAAACCCTGAGAAACGTTTTATCGTCTGTGCTGACCCAACTTTTGGACGGGCCTGCTGATAGTCTCGTGCCGCATTGTTCAGGTAGTCTTCGTTCAGCCTTAGGGATTCCCCTGTCTGTTTTATTGAATCAACTTCTGTCTCGAGCTGATTGAGTTTGCCGGCTTCAATTTCCAGTGCTTCAATATCAGCACCAATGTTTTCGATCTGTTCATCGATATCGGGGATTTTTCGCTTTTCATTCTTCAGGTCACGCGACAGTTCATCCGCTATATTTTCGAGTATTGCTATGCCAGCCATGGTTTTAATGGCATGACTATGCGGGTGCGGTGTGGTTATTTCACGTTGTGCCAGGTAGAAAGATTCGACGAACTCTTCAAATTGGTAGCCGAGCAGTTCATCAAGCATCTCCTTGACAGCATTATCACCTTTTGCGACAGGTCGGTCTTCTTCGCCGGCATGGTAAAGGCGTGCGCCGTGATTTCCTTCGTTATCAAGGAACCGTGCAAGCTCATATTCATCCTTGCCGACTTTGAATCCAAGGCGGACACTACAGCGAGTTTCACCCCAGCGAATCACCCGGGTAATATCATCTTCTTCACCGATGGAGAATGTACGGCCAAACAGGGCAAAGCAGACGGTTTCACCAATGCTGCTCTTGCCTGACTCATTCTGGCCACTAATAGTGATAAGGCCTTGATGTGGCAGGTCAGCAAGCTCGAGTTGCTTGTACTTGAGGACATTTTCTGCCGAGATATGCGTAATTATCATAATCAGTCCTGTTCCTTTAGTGTAGAAATACGACGATTGTTATCTATATTATTCGCTAGGGGCGCTCAATTTCCGTAGCACGATACCCATTGCTTCACGGTAGGCATCCTCGTCAAAAGGCGCATCAGTGTTTCTGCGTCGCTCGAATTCTGCTTCACAAAAATCGGCAAAGTCCCTCGCAGGGCCGCGTAGATCCGACTGGCTGAGAGGTTTTTCAGTTGTGCGTGACATAAGCATTATTCCTGGTTAGTTAAGACAATACCTGGTTAAAGTTGTTAACCAGTACGGAATATTGATGTGAGTATAACATCAACTTTTATCTCAGCATTTGGAGAATTGTGGTTATAACATGGGAAAAATATAGCCTATTAAGCGATAAGAATGACACTCACCAATATCCCACCTCCAACGGCTGAAATCTTTTTTATGAGTATTACAATCAATGCTAAGAAAGTTTGACAGCAACGGCAGCGAGATTTTATAAACCATCCGCAGCCATCAATGCGGTTATTATCTCCTGTTCAGTATTATAGACATGCGGTGAAAAGCGTATACCGCCGCCACGTTCTGCACACATGATGTTCTGCTCACGTAAAGACTTGAACAGGCGGGCAGGGAGGTGGTTTTTATGTCTAAATGTGACAATACCTGACAACTTAGATGCATTATCTGTATAAATAGCCTCTAAATTAACACTTTTGTCGATAATTTCTCTAATTAGCGCTGTATTGTTAAGTATTCGCCATTCGATATCAGGCAGGCCGATTTCGTTAATCAGTGATAATGAGGCGGCAAAGGCTCTTACCCCGAGGATATTGGGAGTTCCATTTTCAAAACGTCGAGAAGTGGTTGCCGGCTGCCATTTTTTATTATCAAAATCACTATATTTATCAATCATATGCCAGCCATACTGAAACAAGTTTATCATCGTCTGCCAGTGTTTTCGACAATAAAATAAAGCGATTCCTTCGGGGCCTAACAGCCATTTATGGCTGTCTGCCATCATAAAATCAATGTTTGCTGCCTCAACATCAACGGGGAATGCGCCCAGCATCTGAATAGCATCAACGCAAAAGGCGATATCACGCTGTTTACAGGCGTTGCCGAGAATTACCAGGTCCAGGCGCAGCCCGCTGGCATACTGTATGGCGCTGATGGCGAGCATTCGCGTTGAATCATCCATAGCGTCAATGAGGGCCTGTTCAGGTGATTTTCCTTCCTGCCGCAAGGCTACTTCCTTAAAATTTACACCACGTTCTTCAAGTGCCTGCCAGGGTATGCGGTTTGATGGAAATTCCTCGTCGCTGCTGAGTACAGTGTCACCAGGCTCCCATGGAAAGCCCATAGCGACCACGGAAATGCCTTCTGAGGTGTTTTTTAGCAATGCAATATCGTCAGCAGACGGTGCATTGATGAATTTTGCGAGGTCTGTGTGCAGTTGATCACCATGCAATGCCCAGTCCATGTAGTTTTTTGTTCCTAAATGCACATATTCATCAACAAAAGCCTTCAGAGCATCACCAGTGCGCAAAGGTAGCGGCGAAACAGCCGCGTGATTGAGGTAGATCAGGTTTTTCCGTACAGGAAATTCATGTGCGAGAAGTTTATCAAGTTCTTTGTTATTCATTATTTATTTCACAGGTTGTTATTCATTCGCATGCATTAAAAAAATCAGTCACATGATTATGTTTTCAAATATACATCAAGATGAACGGATTAGAACACCAGGAAGTACAGGCTAAGGTAATTGAAAGGAAGAGGTTGTCCGTAGAGCGCAAAACGCTGCTTAGCGGCAAAAGACCTGTACCCTGAAAATAATCGCTTAGTGCGTATAATGTATATTATGTTAAATAACGGATTATTCAAGCATGCGGCTAGATAGAATAATCAAAATCAGTCAGGCGACGGTTATGCCGCCCTCTCGGCTTTAGGCTTTACATATCACAGGTGATTGAAGATTACGGTGTGCAGCGAGACTGGAAAGCGATTTAACCTGGATGAATTATCCAGTAAGGCTGTGCGCGTCTTGTTCCAGTGCATCGACAAGAAAATCAAATATCGCCCTGATGCGCGCGTTTTTATGAATCTCTGAATGGGTGACCAGCCAGATATCCCGGTCATGGTAAATCTTGCCTGGATATAATTGATGCAGGTCTTCATGTGTATCCGCTACCAGGCAGCTCAGTACACTGCAGCCAATACCAGCACGTGTAGCCTCAATCATTTCCATGTGACTGTTTGATCTATGGCGAATGTTGGCAGTGGTAAATAATGATTCTAATTTCTTTCGCTGCTGCGAATACCCCATAGAAGTATCAAAACCGACATGGTAATGATTTTTTAGATCAGAAAACCGTTCAGGCGTGCCGTGCTGCGACAGGTATTCTGTACTCGCGTAAAGCGCCATCCTGAAACGCCCTGCTTTCCTGCATACGAGATCTGGCTGTTCCGGCCTGGCAAGCCTGACAGCTATATCTGCTTCGCGTCGCAGTAAATTGACATTTTTATTATCAATATTCACCTCAACAGATAATTGAGGATAAAGTTGATGAAACTGAGCTAATTTTTTCGGCAGCCAGAAAATGCCTAAATCTTCAATTAGCGAAATCCGCACTGAACCCTGAAGCTGCTGATTGGCCCCGGTCGCGACGCGCTCTATCGCTAAAGCCTCTTCCTGCATGCGTTGCGCATTTTGAATGATGCTTTCACCCAGTTCTGTTAATAAAAGCCCCTGCGCCGTTCGTGTGAACAGCACTGCACCTAGTTGCTGCTCTAGCTGCTCTATCCTGCGCCCGACGGTTGGCTGGCTCACATTTAAACGACGTGAGGCCGCAGAAAGACTTCCTGTTTCCGCAACTGTGACAACATCCTGTAGAGCTCGCCAATCCATACCTATACATATATTTATAGCAGTTAAAGAATAATGGCTGAAGACAATATATATTTGTATAGCATAAAGTGACCATACATTCACTACTATCGGTACTGGAAGATGAAATTAATACTCAAAGCAATTTGCTCATTGACTCTTTTAGTGACAATGAATATCGCTATGGCAGAGGAAATATCTGGACCAGCTAACGACCATACTGGCAATAATACGCCTGTCTGGTTTTCGACTTCGACATCTGCTTTATTGAACCGCAGCAGCACAGCACTGGCAACTAATCACATCAGCCGAGGCATACGCCTGGCCCATCAGGCATTGCAAAATGAGCTGCTTTTATCTGATCAACTGATTGCTAATCACAATTTATGTGTCGGTTTTCTCAGCATGGGTGAGACTGAAGTGGCAAACCCATACTGCATGCGAGCTACTGAGTATGCTCAACTGCCATTCAATATTATTCATACTCGTGGGGCTTACTTTCTGTCAGAAAAACTATATGAAAATCACACCGCAGTTAGAGGTGATTCACTTTTTCAGCTGGTGTTGAGTAATATTGAGCATCAGAATGTGAATTTACAACTCTCGCTTGTGATTAACTACGAAGGAGAATGATTTACTGCCAAAAGAACAGGATTAGAGTGTATATATTACCCGCAAAGTGCCCTCTAGCCCGCACAGGCCATTGCAGACTAGTGAATTTCGATTAAGGTTTTGTTCAGGCATTGATTGTTGACAGTGCTTCATCAAGTGATCCCAGCAAATTGATCATGCTGAGGAAACCACTTATTTCCAGTACTTCATGGATCTGTTCATTTGCATTGCACAGTGCGACTGCACCATTCATGGGCTTGAGTAGCTTGGCAGTTTTTAAGATAACACGGAGGCCAGCGCTAGAAATGTAATCAGTTTTTGAGAAATCCATTACTACCCTGGTTTCGCCACTGACTATTGCATCTGTTATCAATTCTTCTGCCTCAGGTGAGGTGTTTGTGTCCAACCTGCCATTGGGTATTACTATATATACACCACTGACGTTGCTGGTAAGTATGCTCATTAAGATCTCCTGTAAATAATTAGTGCACAAATGTCAATTTTAACTCAGCATGACCGTGTTTTTCTGTGCTTGATACCCTGTCCGCAAGGGTTTTTATCAGAACGCCAGACATGTTAGACATCGCTGCATCCAGGGCATCATCGCCCTCCTCGTTCATCAGCGCATCCAGGTCAAGTTTCTTCGATGGTTCAAAGGATATTGATTTACCGGGATAAATCAGGCTTAGACTAAGTTTATATTCATCAAAATTTGCTTTAAGTCTTGCTGGACCATCTATCAACTCTGCATGATTAAGCGCCTCCAGTGCCTCGCCAACTGCGACACCAGCACGGGCAATAACATCAGCCCGCGAACCCCAGTCTGCACCACATTCTTCGAGAAATTTTGTCGCCTGCGAACTGGCATGGGTGCCAGTGAGCGTTATTTCTGCGTTTTGGTTGACGCCGATCCTGAATATCTGATTCAGTAGAATGGCTGTCAGCACGCCCATGGTCAGTCCAGAACCAAGGATCGGTTTAAGATTACTTGGAACATTTGCCGTTAAATCGGGCATAAGAATAATCGCGGCACCGACGGTTATACTGATACCGATCATGAACATTCTGCGTGTATTGATCATCCTTGACAGGACTAACTGTGAGCCAACGACAAACATATAGGCTGCCGTGTAGACAATAATCGCCCCCATCACAGGTTGCGGTATGAGAATAATGAATGCAGCAACCTGGGGCAGCAACGCCGAGATGATCAGGACAATACCGGCTACTATTGCTACCTTACGTGCTGTTACACCTGTTGCATGAGCCAGACCCAGGCTAACGGATGAGGTGCCGGATGAGAGCGTTCCTGTCAGCCCATTTAATAGTACGCCGATGCCGTGACAGGTTACCAGGCGGCTAATCATTGGCATATCCGGACGTCTCCATTTGCTGTTATTCATCTGATCGATGGCAACGCCGGTGCCAATGCTGTCGATAGCACGTATTACTTCAATAATAAGTATTGGAATGGCTGCTGCAATGACGAGTGTTGGCGTCGGAATCTGGTATGCGCCGAAGGGGAATGAAAATAGCGGCTGTTCCAGAACTGTCTGCACCTGTTCCCTACCAAACAGACCAAGCAAGGTCGCGACTACCAGGCCCGCAACAATTCCGATCGCCATTGCGAAGACCCGCATACGCTTGCTGCCCCAGACAGAAAATATAACGATGGAACCAAGGACTGTGGATGCGACGAGCAGAGAAGGCATACTGATCTCACTATTAACCAGTCCGGTAAAGCGCTGGACACCCCCTTCCACCAGTGAAAACCCCAGTAACACCAGCAGCACACCAGTGATCTCTGGAGGGAAAACAGATTGAAGCCTGGGAAGAAATCGTGCGAGCAGGATTACTATTATACCGGACAGGATTAGCCCGCCCGTTGCGGCACCGAGGCCAAAGCTCGCGGCTACAGCAACAAAGGTGCCGGCACTGACTATGCTCGGTGTATGAATAACCAGGTGACCAGAACTGAAACGTGTCTGGAATCCCTGCAACATAGTTACAGCACCGAGGACAATAATTTCCAGCGAGACAAAGCTGCGTAATTCTGCATCGCTGAGACCGAGTTCACGACCAGCTATTACTACATAAACAATGACCATCAAAATAACCAGTGCATGTTGTACGCCCGCCGTGATGACGGTACTTCTATTGGGTTTTTCATCGACGATGAAAAGCATTTCACGTGGTTTCTCACGCCTTACCTTATCGGAAAAGGGAGGAAAAACTTTATCGAGGAATTGCCAGGTAAAGGCACTCATATACTTAATACTGCTCCGGGATAATTATGCGTTTGGCAACGATTGATCAGGATCTATATCTTTTGCAATGGTGATAACATTTCGATCAACTTTTCGCTGATAACTCACCTGGTCAAGCATCTCGCGTAAAAGGTGAATCCCAAGGCCGCCAATTTCCCGCTCATCTATTGATGACTGCGTATCCGGTACTTCCAGATGGAATGGATTAAAAGGAATGCCGTCGTCTGTTATTGACGCCAACACTGAGTTACTGGACAACGAAACCCGGATATGGATTTTATGCTGATCCTTGTCGTCATAGGCGTATGAAATGATGTTTGTTAATAGTTCATCAAAAGCCATGCGGATTGAAGCCACTGTCTTTTCAGGTAATTCTTTGTCCCTGGCAAAGACGATAAAGCGGTCATTCACCAGGTCAATATTACTCAGTGTGTTATCGATTTCTATTTCAAAACCCTCAGTTTCAGAGGATGCCTGGCCATGGTACGAAAGAGCCAGTACTGTTATGTCATCTGCCTGCCTGTCATTTCCTTCGAACGCATGTGTGGACTGAACTATCTGTGATGTTAATTCTTTAACTGATTTGCCTTGCCAGCCATCAAGCAGCTGCTGCAGACGATCAACACCGTAAAACACACCTTCAGGACTATCTGCCTCTGTTACACCATCTGTGTATATAAGAAGAGTATCCCCTTGTTTCAATTGCACGCATTGCTCGCTATAAGCATTATCGCTAAAAGCAGCAACGACAGGACCGTCACGTTGTTTTAGCATGGTGATAAGCCCATCCGAATGTTTTAACAATGGGGGGTTATGACCTGCATTGGTTGTTATCAGTTCGCCTGTGTGTATATCAAGAATGCATAGAAATAACGTGACGAACAGGCAACCATCATTGTCTTTACTTAGCTCATCGTTGATATGCGTCACGATACTGGCAGTCGATGAATCAGACGATGCTCTTGATTTAATCAGCGTCTTGGCCATCGCCATGAATAACGCTGCCGGGACCCCTTTGCCTGACACATCACCGACACAAAAACATAGATGCTCATCATCAATGGCAAATGCATCATAAAAGTCGCCACCGACTTCACGGGCGGGTTCGAGTATACCGTGTATCGAATATTCAGTACTTTCAGGAAACAGCTTGGGAACCATAGCCATCTGAATGTCTCGACCAACATTTAATTCTGTCTGCATGCGATCTTTCTGGCTTTCGATAATGTCATAGGCGCTGCGTAATTCCGCCATGTTTTTCTTCAGGCTAAGTTGTGTCTTAACCCTGGCCTTCACAATCGCCGGAGAAACAGGCTTGGTAATATAATCCACAGCACCCAGTTCCAGCCCTTTCGTCTCATCTTCTTCCTGCCCCATGGCAGTGACAAAAATTACCGGGATGTCATTCGTTACTTGATTAGACTTGAGCTGATCGCATACCTCATAGCCATCCATATCCGGCATCATAATATCCAGCAGAATGATATCTGGAGGATTAGCTGACTGTGCGATGGATAAAGCCTTTATGCCATTTGTAGCAGCCTTTACCTGGTATTGATCGCGGAGAATTGAGGTCATGACCATGATGTTTTCAGGGGTATCATCGACGACCAGAACAATCTGCTTAGGACTCTTATTATCCATTACTCAGATGCTCGCAGATTATCCTGAAATACGAAGGACACAATCTGTTTGCTGACAAATCAGCAACGGTTTGTGTCTCTTTGTCAGCAACATTATTCTTCCCCGGAAAGATCTGTTTCTGCATATTCTTCCCGGATATCCAGGATTTCAGGCAATACTTCGTGAAACAACAGCACCAGGGACGGATCGAAGTGGCTGCCGCTATTATCATCGATGTGCTGCACGGCATTTTTCACTGTCCAGGCACTTTTATAAGGTCGTTTTGAACTCAATGCATCAAATACATCAGCGATAGCAACGATGCGGCCCTCCAACGGAATATCTTCGCCTGACAAACCGTTAGGGTAACCTGTGCCATCCCATTTTTCATGATGAGTCAGTGCAATAATACGGGATAACTGCAATAGAGGAGACGGGTGATCACCAATGATTTCAGTCCCAATATCAGCATGCTGCTGCATGATTTCCCATTCATTGTCATCGAGCTTGTCTGCTTTTAAAAGAATATTATCCGGGATACCAATTTTCCCAATATCATGCATAGGTGCCGCATTAAAAAGCAGTTCTACCCAGTCCTCATTGCCACTATGTGCCTGTGCTATTAGTTTCGTGTAGTGGCTCATTCGAATGACATGCAAACCTGTTTCGTTGTCTCTGAACTCTGCTGCTCGCCCCAGGCGCCTGATTATCTGCAGGCGGCTTTCATCCAGTTCACGTGTACGTTCTTTTACTTGGCGCGCCAATTCACGATTCTGATCATACAGGGCAAGTTGTGTATGTACGCGCGCTTGTACTATCGCCGGTCTGACGGGTTTAGTTATGTAGTCTACCGCACCTAACTCCAGACCCATTTTTTCATCTTCATCCTGGCTTTTTGCTGTAACAAAAATGACCGGGATTTCTGCTGTGGTCGGATCAGTCTTTAGACGTCTGCAAACTTCATAGCCATCCATTCCGGGCATCATAATATCCAGCAGAATCATGTCCGGTCGTGGGTCAGCATGTGCTATCTTAAGTGCCCGCTCCCCATTCAATGCTGCCTTGACCTTGAATTCAGGACGCAGTATTCCGCTTAATACATCTATATTCTCAGGTGTATCATCAACAATCAGTATCGTTTGTTTTTCTATATCAACATTCACATGCTAGCCCATTCCTGAGGAGAAAAATCCACGTAAAGGGTGAATGTTTTCTACCGGGTCATCTCCGACAAGACTCGTTGTGTGTCGGTTTCTCATTGATCAATTATCGCTTGATAACTGGATATCTTCGAGCACTTTCAACGCCTGTTCGAAGTCATAGTCGCCAACCGCAACTGACAGGCGTTTCAGTGTGGCGGAATCTATTATTGCCGTATTCAAATCCTCTAATTGCTCAATGATTTCTGTTGCATCCGTGTCATCATCCTGCAGTAGTTCCCTGAGTCTTCTCAGCAAGCTGGCAACCAGTTCTGGATCAGCCTCTTCCCCGCTGTTCGTTTCTGCCTCAGGTGCATGTTCCAGCTGTTGTAATGAGGTGATGACAGGAGACAATACGGACTCTACCTGGCACAGGAGTTCATCAACAGCTTCTGCTGGTTCATTCTCTTTACAGGCCAGTTCCAGTTTTTCAGCGGCTGTCTGAACTTCTCTTGCACCTATACTACCGGCAACGCCTTTCAACGTATGGGCAATACGCGTCATGGTTTCCCTGTCATTCGTTTCAGCTGACTGGCGAAATTCCATCCTAAAATTCGAATATTTCTGCAAAAATTTACCAAGTAGTCTGCGATACAGTGAAACGTTTTCCTGGGCTATTAACAAACCTGTTGTCGTGTCTATCCCAGGCAAATCAGGCAGTTCGACATCCTGCTTAGTCTTTGATGAGGAAAACACAACCTGTTGTGGCTTAGCGGGCTTAATCCACTTTGCCATCTTGCTAAACATATCATTGACATTAATCGGCTTGGCGATATGGTCATTCATGCCTGCTTCAATGACCTTTTCACGATCTCCTGCCATGGCATTCGCCGTCATGGCGAGAATCGGCAAGGTTTTATAGCGATCCTGCTGTCGCAGCAGCCTGGTGGCTTCATAACCATCCATAACCGGCATCTGGCAATCCATCAGGACACCATCAAATGATTCCTCTTGCAGCAAATCAACTGCCTCCTGGCCATTATTCACCACTTCAACGGACATACCGTTGCTTGTGAGCAGTTCAAGCGCTAGTTCCTGGTTGATCTCGTTATCCTCGACTAGCAGTATTTTCGCACCGCGCAGGAAACTAATGGCAGTTTCAGTTTCACTTAAACGACTGGCCGTGCGCGTAACATCTTTCACTTCATGACCCATGGTCAGCATGATGCCATCAAGTAATGTAGAGGGCGTGACCGGTTTGGTAAGAAAATTACTGATTTTGACATCAGAAGCCGCCTGCCGTGCCTCTTCACGACCAAAAGCCGTTACCATGATAACAGTAGGCACCTCTTTCAAGGCAGAACCTGACTGAATCACACGCGTTGTTTCAACCCCATCCATTTCGGACATTTTCCAGTCCATTATAATTAGCTGGTAAGGGTCACTATTCTGCCCTGCTTGCAGTAAGTCTATAGCGGCAGTTCCACTAGCTGCCTGATCAACATGAAAGCCAAAACTTGTAAGCATGCTTGTCAGGATCTCCCGCGCAGAGGCATTATCATCAACGACCAATATCTTAAGAGTACCGAGGACACTGGTGTTAGCCCGTTCACTTTGCAGCTCTCCTTCCTGCAGGTCAAACCAGGCGGTGAAATTAAACACACTGCCTTTTCCTGGTTCGCTTTCAACCCATATATCCCCTCCCATCATCTCGGTGAGGTTTTTTGATATAGCCAGGCCTAAACCTGTCCCTCCATATTTCCGTGTTGTTGAAGCATCAGCCTGTGAAAATGAACGAAAGAGTTTTTCCGTCTGCTCGACAGTCATGCCAATACCGCTGTCACGCACATAAAATTGTAATTTGGCACGCTTATCAGTCGTTTCAAGCAACTTGGTACCGATAATAATTTCACCCTGTTCAGTGAATTTTACCGCGTTATTGCCGAGATTGATCAGTATCTGCCCAAGCCGCAATGGGTCTCCGATCAGGGCAGTGTGAAGATCAGCCGGGACATCAAACATCAGTTCCAGTCCTTTCTCCTCCACCTTCAAGCCAACGAGGTTGGCAAGATTGTCGAATACATCTTCAAGTCGAAAGTCGATCTGTTCTATCTCTAGCTTACCCGCTTCGATCTTGGAAAAGTCGAGGATGTCATTAATGATACCTAACAGACTCTCTGCCGAGCGATGCACTTTTTGCACGTAATTACTCTGCTTACGGTCGAGCTTGGTCTGCAGAGCGAGATGAGACATGCCGATGATGGCATTCATCGGAGTGCGGATCTCGTGCGACATATTGGCGAGAAAATCACTCTTGGCCTGATTAGCGGCATCGGCATTATTCTTCGCCATTTTGAGTTCTTTCTCCATCTCCTTACGGCGGCTGATATCCTCGATCACACTGATGAAATGTACCGGCTCACCCGCTTCATCGCATACCAGTGCGACGGTGACATTGATCCACACAGCAGAGCCATTCTTGTGAAGATAGCGTTTATCTTTGGAATAACTCGGTATTTCTTTTACGATGATCTGCTGAATAAGGTTCATATCAGCATCCAGATCATCGGAGTGCGTAATTTCCTGGAAAGACAGCTTTAACAGTTCTTCTTCCGTGTAACCAACAATCTCGCATAAACGCTGATTGACCTTCTGCCAGGTTCCATCAAGGCCTACATGGGCTATGCCAACCGCAGCCAGCTCAAAGGTATTTCTGAATTCTTTTTCGGTCTTCTGCAGTTCATCTTCGGCCAGCTTTTTTTGCGTTATGTCCTGATAGGCACCATACATAAAGCGAATATTGTCATTTTCATCACGGACAATCTTTCCTGCCGCATGAACCCAGACTATCTTGCCATCGATGGGTCCCTTGTATGCATAAATGGATTCGTAACTGGGGTATTTTCCGTCAATAGCCCCCTGGTAGCGCTCAGCCGTTAACTCTGCTGATTCCTGGTTGGCTGCCATCAGGTTTGAAAACCACTCATCCTGGAGGTGGTAGCGTTTGTCCTCTTTTAATGGATCACCAAGAATTTTTGCTGCCCTGTCTGACTGGTAGTAATAGTCGGGGTCACTGTAATCGATGTGCCAGTAGCCGCTGTCAGTGAGTTCCAGGGCAATATCAGAGAGAAAATTAATGCGGTTGATATCTTCAGCGGCTTTAACTCGCTCCGTTAAATCATGCCAGACAACGAGTAACACGGTTTTTCCGTCCAGTTCAATGGGCGTCAGTGTAACTTCTACTGGAAAGACCTGGCCATCCTTTTTAACATGCAACCAGTCGAATTGATGCCCGCCATTTTCTAATGCATGTTGAACCATTTCTGCAGACTTCTCGCTTGAGCGTTCACCATCTGCCTGGAACTCCGGCGAAAAATCTACAGGGTCTTTATGTAATAACTCGGTTTTGTCTTTATACCCCAGCAACTCAACGGTAGCCTGGTTGCATTCAGAGAATTTTCCATTGTCCAGAATCAGAAACGCATCTGCAGCCTCATCAAACAGAACTCTGAAGCGTTGCATGCTCTCCTTCAGCCGTGCTTCTGACTCTTTCCGTTCCCTGATGTTTCTGAACACGACAACCGAGCCCACTGCTATGCCATTTCTATGCATAGGTACAGCGGTATACTCTACTGGGAAACTGTGACCATCTTTATGCCACAACACTTCATTATCGACATTGCGTTTTTTGCCGGATACTTGGGCAGTACGCATAGGGCAATTTTCTGCATCGAAGTCAGAGCCATCTGCATGTGCATAATGTACTGCACTGTGCATATCGAGGCCGAGAAGCTCTTTGACATCGTAACCCAGCATCTCAGCAGCCGACTGGTTGTAAAAGGTTACTCTGCCTTTTGTATCCAACCCGAAAATACCCTCTCCGGCGGAATCCAGTATTAACCTGTTTTGCGACTGTGCGGTTTCAAGTTGTGCTGTCCTCTCAGCAACCCTGCGTTCCAGACTCTGGTTTAAAGCCTGCAGGTCATCTTCATCAAGCCGGCTTTCAACTGCCATAGACAATTGCTTAGACATTTCTGTCAGAAGTGAGCGCTCTTCTATCAGGAATGCTCCTTCGTCCAGGTCCTCACGTTTTTCAAGATAGATAATATCGATGGAGCCCGCCTGATCACCGCGCACGGTGATATTTTCGGACTGCATCCAGTTGGTCTCCTGAAAACCGCTGGTTTCTGCAACAATATCACCAACAATAATCCGCGCACGGGTAATATCCGGGTAATGCCAGCCAGGAGGTATTACTTCTACTGCCTCGTTAAGGAGGTGTTCTAACGGTATGTGTCTGTTATCCAGAATTGATGAAAAACTATACAGGCAAGATTGCTCCTTTACGCGCTCTTCGAGGTCATGTGTCTTTTGCTGTAATAACTGCTCACGGGCCTTAATCCTGGAATTCAACTGACGATTCCATAAAAAGAATATGCCAATGATTAATAGCAATGCTGCCGCAATACTGCCGCCCCATAACATGACCTGAGATAGACCAATGCCAAACTCGTACTTGACGTTTAGCCAGCTGTTTTTTATTGAGCGCCGTGTTTCTTTGTCTATCCCGGTAAGCGTTTTATCAAGTATAGATACCAATTCCGGCCAGTCTTTACGCACGGCCATGGCAAGGTCAAAGCTGTATTCTGTCGGTGCGGCAACCTTGAGGTCATCAAGTCTCAACTTTTGCATTTCATGCGTTGCCGTCGCCAGGTTGAGCAGCCCGGCATTAACCTTTTTCGAATTCACAGCCTTGAGCACTTCGGTGACATTAGAAAACGCGACTATCTTTATGTCAGGATAATCCTTTAAAAGACCGTCATGGGTAACATATCCATCCACTACCCCGACACGCTGTCCGTTCATGTCGTGCAGGTCACCGATATAGCCCGTATCTCTGCGCATGATCAGGACGGCAGGAAATTTAATATAGCTGTGCGTGAAAAGCATCGTTTTCGCCCGCTTTTCATTTGGTGCTGCCATTGGCAGAACATCGACGTCACGATTGGCAATAGCCGCAAGTGTTTCTGTCCAGCTTCTATCTCCATCAGGAGCCATGCCAATTCCAAGACGGCTGGATATTTCAGCTATAAAACCGGCTGATATGCCGCTGTATTCTCCTGACTCATCTATAAACTCGAAAGGTGGCCATGACGGATCTATACCCAGTCGAATTTGAGGATGCTGGCTTAACCAGTTTCGTTCTTGTTCTGTTAAGTTGCCGGGTTCTGCTGCAGGCGCTACTGCGAATGAGGTGCTAGTGAATGCTGATGCAGCAAGAAGAATGATTAATGTGATCCGAAGTATTATTTTGTATTTCTTATAAACCATTGTGATTAATCTTTTTGCAATTCCCGTAGATATTCAATTCAAAAAAGTGGACGATTGAAGGCGATATATGAACTCATATTATCAGTCTCAGGGCAGTCACTATAGACCTTGTATACAAATATATTTCAAACCAGTAGTTTTGATTCATTCCATCAGACACTAACAATGTCATATTCGTGGTATTTCTGCCTTTTTATCCACCAGCGTGGCTGCGCGGTTGACGATGAATCTTCTTCACGGTTGGTGATGTTGTTAGCCTGGAAAGAGGATAAAAGATCTGGGGGAAATTATACACATAGCCTATACAGGAAACTGTATACAACATTTTTAAAATTGATAATCTATACGAAATTCAATAAAAATGAATTATAAAATGGTGGATTTAACTCTCAGTAATAGTATGAAATGCGCTCTTTCCAATAGCATTATTTCTATTTGTAGCACCCTCCTCTCTGCATGCAGAAACTGAAGCAAAGAAAGCTGCCGGATACAATGAATTACGCAATCTCTACTTCGGCCAGACTCACCAGCACACCGGCTGGCGGTTCGATGCTGCCACTTACAACGTGCCGTCACCAGGTCCGGAAAACCCCTATCGCCATGCACGTGGTGAAAAAGTAAAACACCCTAACGGTAACTTATGTACAGCTAAAGCTGCCTTTGGATTTTCACTCCGTTACTGATCATGCTGAATATCCTGGTGTATTGCGATTAATGTTCGATCCCAATAATCCACTGTTTAAACATCCGCTCGCCAGTGCTGTTATTGGCCATTATCGTCTCCGGTAGCAAAATCGTAAGCATCGATCTTTAAATCGCCATAGCAGGATTCGAGGTCCGTCAGACTATGTTCACTGGTATTGAAGTTAACATCCTTAATCGCATCGTCGATAGCATTCTGCAAATGCTCAGCGCGGCCTTTTTCTGCCGGGATGCCATGCGCTGCAACCGGGGTGTCGAGGTCCTGCAGGAACAGGCCGATAGGGATATGCATGCCCCACTCCAACACTTTAGCATAGCAATTCTGCCGTATGGAATTTGCCTCGTTAACATTCGTCCCTGGGTGTTTGCAGCCCTGGTAATCACTTTCCGCCAGG
>JASJFV010000375.1:0-9967 GCA_033791885.1 Gammaproteobacteria bacterium
GTTCGGCACCACCCTGCCCAAGAAGTTCTTTCCAGCCAGAAAAAATGCCGTACAACCCTCTAAACGAAGGCTACAGCAGCAAGTTTAATCAGGCTGGATCAGATCCAATTAGGCAAACGGGTAATTAAAGTCAAAAGTAGCAATGTTTTATAAGGCGGGATAAAGGTTATATAGAATTAACCTTAATACTGGTTTTATCGTGTTAATAAGGCCAGCACTGGTTTCTTTATGACTTTTTATGGATCAGATGGGTGATTTGCCTCTAAGGGTAAGTACAGTTTCAGAGAATTCAAAAAAAAATAGGCGAGCACTCAGATTTGGCGGTCTTCCTGACGGTTCACATTCAATAACAATAAAAAAACCCGCCTTATTACAGCGGGTTAATTAAATATAATGGCGGAGAGGGAGGGATTCGAACCCTCGATAGGAGTTAAAGCCTATACTCCCTTAGCAGGGGAGCGCCTTCAGCCGCTCGGCCACCTCTCCGTAAAATTTGAAGCCGGATTCTAACAGACTCTACGGGTAGCTGTCAGTCCCCATCATCAAAGTCTTCATGCTTGATTTTTTCGTAGATTTCTTCGCGATGCACCGGTACGTCTTTTGGTGCATTAATTCCAATTCGAACCTGGTTTCCTTTGATACCCAGTACAGTTACCTGAATCTCGTCACCTATGTTTAACGTTTCACCTGTACGTCTGGTTAGTATAAGCACTGTCTCATCTCCTTGATTATTATATTTCAGCCATTTTGGCTCTTCCGTAAAAGCTTTCGCCCCCGCAACTAAAGATAATCAAAATATTCGAAAAAACTACCGATATTCATACTTTCTGGTCGAGTTTAAACGCCTTATGCAATGCGCGTACAGCGAGTTCGGTGTACTTGTCATCGATAACGACAGAAACCTTTATTTCAGATGTTGAAATCATCTTAATATTGATGCCCTCTTCTGCAAGTGTGGCGAACATAAGCGCGGCTACGCCGGTATGCGAGCGCATGCCCACTCCAACAACAGATATTTTGGCTATTGCGTTGTCACCGGCTACCCCCCTGGCACCAAGTTCTGTTGAGACATCATTCAGTATAGCCAATGCATTATTGTAATCAGTACGTGGAACTGTAAACGTGAAATCGGTAGTTTCATCAGCAGCGATGTTCTGGATGATCATGTCTACATTAATACCTTTTTTAGCGATGCTTCCCAGTATTGCGTGGGCAATACCCGGATGATCAGGCACACCGGTAATTGTCAGTTTTGCTTCATCTGCGTTGTGTGCAATGCCTGCGATTACTGCTCTTTCCATTTTCTTGTCTACCTCATAACTGATCAATGTGCCCGGTCCATCTTCAAATGAACTTAGTACACGAAGGGGTACTTTATATTTTCCGGCAAACTCGACCGATCGAATTTGTAATACCTTCGCTCCCTGGCTCGAAAGCTCAAGCATTTCTTCGAAGGTTATCTTATCCATTCTGCGTGCTTCAGGCACTATACGTGGATCAGCCGTGTATACACCATCCACATCAGTGTAAATACGGCACTCATCAGCTTTTAGCGCAGCAGCCAGGGCGACAGCCGAGGTGTCAGAACCACCACGGCCAAGAGTCGTTATATTGCCTTCATTGTCTACACCCTGGAAACCAGCGACAACAATGATTTTGCCATTATCCAGGTCATCCCTGATTCGAGTATCATCAATTTTTTGAATGCGGGCCCGGCCATGAGAAGCATCGGTTTCAATACGAACCTGGCCGCCTGTGTAAGATTTAGCCTTATGACCAATACGCATTAGCGCCATACACAATAACGCGATAGTCACCTGCTCTCCTGTCGAAACAAGGACATCGGCTTCTCGTGCAGGCATATCTGAATTGATTTCTTTTGCCATTTCCAGCAAACGGTTTGTTTCACCGCTCATGGCTGAAACCACGATTACCATCTGATTTCCTTCACGATGGCTTTTTGATACTTTTTCAGCGACGGCATTAATCCGTTCTATGCTGCCGACGGAAGTTCCGCCGTACTTCTCTACGATAAGTGACATTTTACTCTTCTGGATAGTTATAAAGATGAAAATACATCAAGCATGAACCAAGCACGGATTGAATAAGAATCGTATTATAGATCAGGATTGAATTTGTGCAGCAACCAGA
Organism: Gammaproteobacteria bacterium; assembly: GCA_033791885.1. Lineage (GTDB taxonomy): Bacteria > Pseudomonadota > Gammaproteobacteria > BMS3Bbin11 > BMS3Bbin11 > BMS3Bbin11. The sequence continues at coordinate 2,152 of JASJFV010000375.1, forward strand.
TCCCTGACAGCCGCAATAGCATCATTTAGCTTTTCAGGTTTACTGGCGCCAGCCTGTGCCATATCCGGACGTCCACCGCCTCGTCCACCAGCAATTTCTGCTACTGAACGTATCAGATTTCCCGCATGCACACGATCTGTCAGGTCTGATGTGACACCGGCAACAAAACTGACTTTGTCGCCATCTGCAGCACCCAGTACAACCACAGCACTTCCAAGCTTGTTGCGTAACTGATCGATTGTTTTCCGCATGCTGTCAGAATTGGCATTTTCCATTACGCTGGCAATCAGCGGTATCCCGTCAACGTCAACTACACTGGATGCCAAATCATCACCGCTGGAGGAAGCCAGTTTATCATTCAGCCTGTTGTTTTCTTTTTCAAGATCACGCAGTTTCTCGAGTAAACTGCGCACCTTAATTTCTGTATTCGTATTGTTGCCCTTGACCATCTCATTGATCTTTTCAAGAGTAGAAACATGGTCTGAAAAATATTGCATTGCCGCGTCGCCGGTCAGTGCTTCTATGCGCCTTACACCGGCAGCAACGCCTGATTCACTGCGGATAACAAACAATCCTATGTCACCGGTACGTGAAACATGCGTACCACCACAGAGTTCCATTGAGAAATCACCCATACGGACGACTCTTACTTCATCACCGTATTTCTCACCAAACAAAGCAACAGCACCTGCTTCTTTGGCATCATCGATTCCCATGACGGTAGTGAGAACATCTCGATTGGCACGAATCTCAGTATTCACCAGTTCTTCGATGCGTTTAATATCCTGTTTACTTATTGGGCTGAAATGGGAAAAGTCGAAACGTAAATACTGATCTGTGACCAGTGAGCCCTTTTGCTCAACATGACTACCCAGAATTGATTTCAATGCGGCATGCATAAGATGAGTGGCGGAGTGATTAAGGGCCGTTGCCTGTCTTTTCTCGGTATTAACCTGAGCAATGACCGGGTTATTATTTCTCAGTCTGCCACTGCGTAACCGGCCGATGTGTCCGAAGACATCACCATTGAGTTTTTGCGTATCTTCAATATCAAAAACGGCGCTACCTGCCAAAAGCTGTCCCTTGTCACCAATTTGTCCGCCGGATTCTGCATAGAACGGTGACTTGTCAAGCACGATGACGGCCTTGTCACCTTCGTTTATCTGCCCCACTGCTTCATTGTCGAGAAAAATTTCAGCAATGTTTGAATTGCCCATCAGGTGACTATAGCCGGTAAATTCAGTGTTTCCTTCAACCTTAATCTGGCTGGTCTCTACAGCAGCAAATTGACTCGACGATCGTGCCCGGTCACGCTGCTTTTCCATCTCAACTTCAAAGCCATTGTGATCTACCGTTAAACCCTTCTCCCGTGCAATATCAGCTGTCAGATCAAAGGGGAAGCCATAGGTATCATAAAGTCGGAATGCGGTCATACCATCGATAACATTTCCCTGCATATCGGCAATTGACTGGTTGAGAATACCCATCCCTGTTTCCAGCGTTTCTGCGAATCGGTCTTCTTCCGCTTTAAGGACAATTTCGATACTTTTCTGTGCTGTAACGAGTTCCGGGTAGGCTTGCCCCATTTCATCTACCAACGGGGCAACAAGTTTGTAGAAAAAAGCGCCTTCTGTGCCAAGCATATGTCCATGGCGTATGGCTCGACGAATGATACGACGCAGGACATAACCCCTGCCCTCATTTGATGGTACGACACCGTCAGCAATCAGAAAGGATGTTGAACGAATATGATCTGCAATGACACGTAATGACTTGTTATCGAGAACATTGCAGCCTGTGACTTTTGCTGCTGCAGCAATCAGGTGTTTAAACAGATCAATATCATAGTTGTTTGTTACTCCCTGCTGAACAGCGGCAAGGCGCTCCAGTCCCATTCCTGTATCAACTGAGGGTTTAGGCAGCGCTTTTAATGTTCCGTCTGCAGCGCGGTCATATTGCATGAAGACCAGGTTCCAGATTTCAACATAGCGATCACCGTCTTCATCTGCAGAGCCTGGAGGGCCTCCGGGTACATCCGGGCCATGATCGTAAAATATTTCAGTGCATGGCCCACAGGGACCGGTATCACCCATCGACCAGAAATTATCCTTGGCACCTATACGCAGGCAGCGCTCGGGTTTGATACCTATGGTGTTCAGCCAGATACTTTCTGCAGTGTCATCTTCATCAAATACGGTTACCCAGAGCTTCTCTTCGGGTATCTGCATCACCTCGGTAAGAAACTCCCATGCATAGACTATGGCATCTTCTTTGAAATAGTCGCCAAAGCTGAAATTACCCAGCATTTCAAAGAAGGTATGATGGCGAGCTGTGTAACCAACATTTTCCAGGTCATTATGTTTGCCACCTGCACGCACGCAACGCTGTGAACTGGTAGCACGGTGATAGGGTCTGGATTCATTGCCGAGGAAGACATCTTTGAACTGTACCATCCCGGCATTGGTAAACAGCAAGGATGGGTCGTTTCCAGGCACAAGAGAACTGCTTGCCACGGCTTCGTGATCCTTTGATGCAAAGAAGTCCAGAAACTTTTTTCTTATCTCGTTGCTTTTCATATCTCGACAGATATTCCCCGAAACACGTCAGATGATGCTAGTCAAATTCCGCGTCTTGAATGACACTGTATATCATCTCATGCGGAAAACCCCTCGAAGACAGGAATCTTACCTGTTTTACGCGCTCTGCGGGAGTCCCAGATAGCTGTCCGGCATACTTTTTTTTAATTAAATCAACGAGTGACTGCTGCCAGTCGGGCAGCAGCTGTTTCATTACCCTTTCAACAATGTGGTCAGGTACACCCTTGTTACGCAATTCGAAGCTTACTTTTATTGGCCCGTGACCACGATTCAGGCGGGAATTGATCATGGATTCACAAAAACGCTCATCAGAAAGCAGGTTTTCACGAACCAGGCCGTCAATGGCCTCTTCGACCAGTTGCGGGTCAAATTTTTTTACTATTAATTTACGGGAAAGCTCGGAAATGCCATGTTCACGGCGTGCAAGCAAGTCCATGGCACGCCGCCTGACATCACCCACATTCTGCTTATTCAGCCCCGGCTACCTCTTCTGCGACTTCTGCATCATCAGGGGCTTCGGTAATACCCATGGCAACACGAAGCTTGCCTTCTATCTCAGCAGCCATTTCCGGGTGATCTTTGAGATACTGGCGGGCATTGTCCTTGCCCTGCCCTATACGTTCCTTACCATAGCCGTACCAGGCGCCTGATTTATCGACAATGTTGTGCAATACACCAATATCGATCAACTCACCTTCATGCGAAATGCCTTCATTATACAGAATATCAAATTCACACTGTTTAAAGGGCGGCGCCACCTTATTTTTGACGACTTTGACACGGGTCTGGTTACCAAGCACTTCGTCAGCTTTCTTGATTGCACCGATGCGGCGGATATCAAGTCGTACAGAAGCATAGAACTTCAAAGCGTTTCCACCTGTCGTTGTTTCAGGATTGCCGAACATTACGCCAATTTTCATGCGAATCTGGTTAATGAAGATCACCATTGTATTGGAGCGCTTAATATTAGCTGTCAGTTTGCGCAGGGCCTGTGACATCAATCTTGCCTGCAGGCCGACATGATGATCGCCCATATCACCTTCAATTTCAGCTTTTGGTGTCAATGCGGCAACGGAGTCAACGACCACGACATCAATGGCCGCAGAGCGAACCAGCATGTCAGTGATTTCCAATGCCTGCTCACCGGTGTCTGGTTGTGATACCAGCAGGTTATCGACATCTACACCGAGTTTCTCTGCGTAGTTTGGATCCAGTGCATGTTCAGCATCAACAAACGCGCATGTACCACCCAATTTCTGTGCTTCTGCGATTACCTGTAAAGTCAGTGTGGTTTTACCCGATGATTCGGGTCCATATATTTCCACCACTCTTCCGCGTGGCAGGCCGCCTATGCCCAGTGCGTTGTCCAATGCCAGCGAACCGGTCGGAATTGCTTCAATATTCTGTACTGCACCATCGCCCAGGCGCATCACTGCACCTTTGCCAAACTGGCGTTCTATCTGACTCAGTGCGGCACTTAGGGCCTTTGATTTATTGTCGTCCATTTTGATACTCGTTGTTGGTTGATCCATGTAATTTATCCTCCAGATTATGACATACGCATCCGCATCACACGGACATTAATTATTACGATTTCACTCTTTTTCATGACTCGGCAAGTGGGAATTCCTCGAGGATCTGGTATTCCACGCCATTGCTCTTTAGTTTCGATTCAATGAGGCAGTAACGGTCCACTTTCCAGGGTATAGGATTGATTGTTTGCTCACCCTCGTATTGAGCATTACGCAGCAGGCTTACGTGAGGTTTATAAGGACGGTCTTCGATATCAATACCAATCCCATGACTGATATGTTTCAGGGCTTTATGTAAATCAGATAACTCCCTGGGAATCACCCTTGGTCCCACCCAGTTGATTCGGCAGTGTGTAAACTCTCCTGTCTGGTCAAGTTCAAGATCAAATTGTTTTACATCGAGCGTACGCAGCTCCTGTCTCAACTGCTGTTCTTGATGCTGATGAACCTGCCCAAGGAATACCAGTGTCAGATGAATATTCTCTCTCGCTGTTTGTCTACCGCCATTTTTTTTGTGCAGGCGTCGAGCGAGGTCATCTAATAAATCCTGCAGAGTCTGATCCGGCCAGCAAGCCAGAAACAAGCGTCTGCTTGAATCCTCGCCAGGATTTACCGGCTCGTTGTCAGCCACTGTTGCGACCTCCTTCAAGCCGCAGCAGCAACCCATTCAGGACATACTGTACGGACTCCTTTCTTATCACTTCACGGTCGCCTGAAAAATGGCAAGTCTCTGTTTCACACTGGCCATCGACCAGCCATCCGAAACATACCGTGCCAACCGGCTTTTCTGCACTGCCACCACCCGGGCCGGCAATCCCGGTAACCGACAATCCGGCCGCAGCATGGCTGTGTTCTACAGCACCGAGCACCATGTACCTGGCAGTCTCTTCACTAACAGCACCATGAATCTCTATGACCTGGCTGCTTACAGACAGCATTTCTTCCTTGGCTTCATTGCTATAGGAAACAAAGCCGCGATCAAACCAGTTTGAGCTTCCTGATACAGAGGTGATTAACATTGACACCCATCCGCCGGTGCATGATTCAGCCGTTGCCAGGCTTTCATTCCGGGAAATGAGTCTGTCTCCAATTTGAGATACTACATTTTCCAGGCTCATCTGTTTTATATTCAAATTCATTACGCTCTGTATCCCGTTCTATATCCTGTGACTGCTAGTCTATTTCTAGCCACTTAGTTCTATCGTTTTCTTGCAATTTTCTGCTCGTTGCCGTATTCTGCATGAGAACAGAGTGAGAACAGTATATGCTAACTGACAGACAACGGCAAACCCTTAATTTCATCCGCAGTTATATCGATGAATATGGCTATCCGCCCAAGCTTAAAGAAATCGGCGATCACCTTGGCATTACCTCGCGCGGGACAGTACATCGCTATATACGGGCACTCGAGGAAGAAAATCTCATTCGTGTATCGACAGGTCGCTCGCGTGGTATTGAACTGGTAAAAAATGAACCGGCCAGTGAAAAAGTGACCAGCGATATAGAAAATGATCTGCCAGTAGCGGGCACTATCGCAGCCGGCTTACCTATTGAGGCCATCGAAGACCAGGAAACGATCAACCTGAATGAATTCTTCGTTCGACCCGGACGTTTTGTGCTGCGCGTTCAGGGTGATTCGATGATCGAGGATGGAATATTTGATGGTGACATGGTGATCATGGAATCCTGCCAGACCGCACGCGATAACGAAATTGTCATCGCCCTGATCGATCAGGATGAAGCAACGCTTAAACGGATAAAAAATAATCAGGATGGCAGCATTACTCTGATGCCTGCAAACTCATCAATGCAGCCCTTTCGCTATTCTGCTGAGCGAGTGAGTGTACAGGGCCGGATTGTTGGACAATTTCGAGCCTATTAGTCTCAATTCTGCCAGAGTCCTTATTTACAGATTACACATGCCGCATTACATCATTCTTGAAGGTAATGTCTGCTACCTTGCTTACAACGCAAAAAGCGACATTATTTAATAATATTCAACCACGCGGACAATGTGAAAAATCATGTTTTCTAATCGTACCTGATATATATTCATTCGGGTCCAGGTATCGCTGATTTATCCTGCAGCCGTCGATGAAAATATAAGTATATTTAGATAAGTCTATTCAGGCTCGAAATACTATAAGCATTAGCTTGTCGGATGAGACAAAAGCAGGTAATCAAAAAGCAGACAGCACTGGAGAGAAAAAACGAGAATTTGAACAGAAGAATTCAAGCGTTGAGCAAAGACTCGTAAAGAAAATGATAATGAATAAATTCACCACCATGTGAGGAAATATAATGGACAACAGGAAGGTAAAAAGTCTGACACCAGATGAAGCCGCCAAGATAATGAAGGATGACCCCAGGGCGCTACTCATTGATGTACGAAGCAGCATGGAATACCTGTTTGTCGGTCACCCTAAAGGTTCTGTGCATGTGGCCTGGATAGATGAGCCGGAATGGAAAGTTAATGAGCACTTCGCTACGGAAATCCGTCAATTATTACTTGGCGGCATAGTCCGTAACGATGAAATCCATAGCGCACCGATATTACTTATCTGCCGCAGTGGCAAACGCTCGCTGGAAGCCGGCCGGCAACTGATCGAAGATGGGATGATCAATGTATACAATGTCGAGGAAGGATTTGAAGGTGAGCTTGATGAAAATCATCAACGCAGTACTTCGGGTGGCTGGCGTTACCACGGCCTTCCATGGGAGCAATGCTGACATCACTGCACTTAAGCCTTAGCTATCTACCCTTTACTTTTTGTGATGGAACAATATTCATCGCTGAGCCAGGATAACGACTATCTCGTAGAGCATGACATCACCGTTGAATTTTAACAGCCATGGCGATGACTCATTTTCATATTGAGCTGCCCTGATTGTCCGGTGGTCATAGGAAGCCACATCATGACTATTGAAGCCCTGACCTGCCCCAGTCAATAATTCTACTTTTGATACCCAATTGCCATTTTCCAGCCATGCCTGTGCACCGTCCTGACGGGACTTGATAGCAACCATAACAGCGTTAAGATAATACTTGTCAGGGTTTAACCTGGTGTCATTACGTAGCAGTTGTTTTATATCAAGGCTGCTAAGCCCACTCAGTTCCAGGTCATACAGTGGAATCAGAATTCCATTTCTTGCCTGATCACTGTTAAATAGATGCTCAGGATCCGTGCGTGTTTGCGTAGAGACTATAACTTCACGAAGTCTGAACTGACCGTTTAAATGTAATTGTAACTCTCTATGTGTTCCGCTCTCCGGGAATGTAATCTGGTTAAATGTCCAGTCAGCCGGGTTGTGGAAATTGGCTGCCTGTCCATTGACAAATCGTCTGTCAGACTGGCTGTATCGTGAACCTAACCATACCAGTCCACCACCGAACCACGACTTGACAACAACATCGATTTTTTCTACTGAAAGCTGTTTTGCATCAACATGTAACTGCTCACGCAAGGCATTTTGCAGATCCACCGTTTGATGACCACCAAAGATCTCATCATTAAACTGCAGATGAAAAACGTCTGCATGAACAGACGTGCTGATAAACAGAAAAAAAGTGAATAACAGACGCACACTTAACTTCTTCATCATAATGATACCCTGATCATTTTATTTAGATAATGTCGCTGCATTGACTCAATGCTCTGTCTCACTGGTTTACTTATCTAAAATATA
>JASJFV010000376.1:0-4834 GCA_033791885.1 Gammaproteobacteria bacterium
CCTTTCAACACACGCAAGGGCAAACGAAATCGCTTCCAGCTCAATTTTCGCAATCATCGCAAGATTGTCGTGGTCGATGGTAAAACAGCCTGGATTGGTGGACACAATGTTGGCGACGAGTATCTTGGCAAGGATGAAAAAATTGGCAAATGGCGAGACACACACGTGAAGATTGAAGGACCAGCTGCAGTGGCTGCACAGTCATCTTTCTTCGAAGATTACTACTGGGCAGCCAGCGACAAACCAGAATTCAACTGGATACCAACAGCCAGTGTGAATGGAGATATATCCGTATTGATTATGCCAACAGGGCCTGCTGATGAGCTTGAGACAGCACTGCTGATGTTCGTCCACATGATCAATTCTGCGAAGGAAAGAATCTGGATCTCCAGTCCCTATTTTGTACCTGATGAAAGCGTCATGTCAGCGCTGACATTAGCATCACTGAGAGGACTGGATATCCGCGTTATCATCCCTGAGATGCCTGACAACAAACTGGTTTATTTCGCAGCCTATGCTTACTTTGACGAGCTATCTGAATGCGGTATCCAGTTTTACCGCTACCAGGACGGCTTCACCCACGAAAAAGTTGTACTTGTAGATGATTCGCTGTCAGCCATCGGAACAGCTAACTTCGACAACCGTTCGTTCAGACTTAACTTCGAAATTACCGCGCTCATTGGTGATGTCGGTTTTACCCGTGAAACTGAGCAGATGTTTGAAGATGGCTTTGCCCGCTGCAGATTAATGCACGGAGGTGATTACGACAACAAGCCGTTCTGGTTCAAATTTGCCGTCCGCGTCTGCCGGCTTATGTCTCCGGTGCTTTAGCAGAGTTAGAAGTTCAGACTCTGTTATGTCTTCAATCAGGACACACAAGCTATCATGTTCAGGAGTCAACACCAGACCTAACGCATGTGTTCCATCGACCGCTTGAACCCGCAGCCAACAACGGTCACTTACCGCACCAGATGTTCAGGAAATAAAAAACCCGCCGAAGCGGGCCAGGCAGATGACATTTAGTTTTTATTCTTACTAACCTAAGAGTTATGCAGACTTCCTATTCTTTCGGTCAAATCCTAAAATAGCATGGCTGCTACTGAGTTTGGAGCGATGATGATCGACGCCACTATCGCCGCGAATACCCATAAATTTCTAATCAGCATTCTTATCATAATTCATCTTCCTCGATTGAGCTAAATGTCCTTATTGACAAATCATACTTTCACTTACCTATCAGATCTTACAAGAATTGTGCCATCATATAATTTCAACAACTTACAATCTTGTATCCTAATAATTGTAAAATTAATTGACAGCCTTGATGAGGCATTACTAATTAAGCCAGCCCATTTTCCTGGTAGAGCTGTAGATGAGAGTTCAGCGATCTTTTGAAGTCGCTTTTAGGATCGATAGCGGTCATTTTCACTACCTGTGAAAACCCCACAAAAAAGCCACCTGAAGGTGGCTCATAACTATGTATGCTTACGGCCAGAAGCCACCACAGCTACAGAAACAAAAAAGCTTCCCGTAGAAGTAACAAAGCTAGTCTTAATTCACCTCTGTGCTGAGAACAATCGGGGAGTTATATTCTTCTGTTTTTCTAATCATGCGGAATTCAGAAAGCAGAATTCCGCAGACTTTACAGCGCGGGTCAATATTACGGTTAAACACCTCACTTTTACTAAAATAATGCTTATGTTCACGATGCAGTGCATAGACTGCTTTTGAACGGATAAGCCGTGTCTTGTGCTCCACAAATTTACTGAAACTGTTTTGTTCATATGATCTACGACCAAACATCAAGTATCTCCAGAGATAAACAATTATTACTTTTTCATAAAAAAAACCGCAGGAGCGGGCAAACGGTGAATAGCATTTATATCTATCCACACTATGCCAAGCAAGTATTAGTCCAACATGTGTCTAAGATATGTTTATCAACAAGTTATGGTAGAAACGACAGATGAGAGTTTTACATTTCGACAATAACTGTAAACATTCCTGACGGTCTTAATAATGTGTTCCTAATGAAGCCATTCCTATGGCTTAGTGCGGCTGTTAGATTAGTTCAGCGATTCCTAATCACATTGTCTGAGTTGTACAAATACAGCTAGCGATGAATTTTATGAATAACTTTAGTGTTAGTTGTATCAAATCCTGTTGCATTCTTCTCGATCTACTGTAGAATTCAATTGCAAGTTATTGATTTTATGTGTCAGATAGAGAAGGTAAAAGTCATGTTTCGGTTAGGTATTATTATCTTTGCTTGTTCTCTAATTGGCCTGCTGCCGGTCAAATCGTCTGCTGTTACCTCCAGTAGCGGTTATGATGTTTCCTACTTATGGCACAGTGACCGTAGCCAGGTGGAGCTTTATCGGCAACGCGTCGCTGCTATCCTGGGCCTTAAAGTTGCCAGCAATCTCAAGATCGTGTCCCGCTCCGGCTTGTATGGTCTGATCTATTATCGCAGTGGTGACAGCGCGGGGGCTTCCCGTGTGGCGAAGGTTCATTCCCGATTATTGCAGTCCAGGGGGCTCGAAAAGGCGGCGCCTATCCGTTCTGCCAACTGGATTTATCAAAAGGAACAACCTGCACAGATTCGCACAGTGGCAACCAGGCCCAGTGAAGCCACCATAACTAGCAGCACCCGCCTCACCAGCACAGATAAGCCACAACAAAAGAATGAACTGGAAGCTGCACTGGAGAAACATATAAAGAAATTACGTCAGCAGGGAAAGATCGCTGCCGATGAGCGTACAGGCTGGTCGGTCTATGATTTCACTACTGGCGAAAAGCTAGTCACCATCAACGAAGATGTACAATTTCAAGCAGCCAGCTTGATCAAACCATTCGTTGCCACTGCTTTTTTTCATAAAGTCGAAAACAGTAATTTATTCTATGGTCCCAAGAGCCGACGACACATGGAACGTATGATTCAAAAGTCTGACAATCGATCTACTAACTGGATAATGCGTCATGTCGGTGGGCCACAGGCTGTAGAACGAATTTTGGAAAAGCATTACCCTGAAGTATTCAAAGATACACGCGTGGTTGAGTACATCCCTGCGAATGGGCGCACCTATCGAAACAAAGCGTCGATCCATGACTACAGCCGATTTCTCTATGCGCTGTGGAAGGATAAGATCCCCGGTGCCAAAGAAATTAAGCGTCTCATGTCCTTACCGGGGGCGGACCGACTCTATACCGGTGCTAAGGATATACCCGTCGGCACCAAGATTTATAACAAGACTGGCAGTACCAGCCGCGTCTGCGCCGACATGGGTATCCTCATTGCTAAGGGAAAGAACGGTCGCCGTTATCCTTATACAGTGGTCGGGGTGATAGAAAAACAAAACCGTGCTCGAAATTATTCGGGCTGGATTCAGTCTCGAGGCGATGTAATTCGTGACGTATCCAATCTGATCTACCAAGATATCGCACACCGCCATAGTCTTTAGCCGGAAAACCGACCAGCAGGCACTCCTGCTCATGTGAATAGATTGAATCCATTACCTGTGGTGCATCGACCGGTTGAGCCGACAGCCAATAATCGTCTTTCACAGCTTAGACAAATATAGTTAGAAACCACTTACTGGGTTTTCTTGAAACTGGCAATTCAGAATTCATGTTCTGTGCTTCTTCTCGCTGGTCCAGGGTGGCTACTATTGGTACACACCTAAGGGATACTAGATAAGGCTCAGTCTTTTACAGGCTGGGTCTTTTTATTGATTATTGTCAAAGAATTGATTGGTGAGACGCATTTATAATCTCTGCCACATATCCTCCTTCTAAGTATATGTTTGCCCAGCTCCCCTTAAGGCTGGGCATTTTTTTATATGGATATTCACATTTCATGCACTAGACTGAATAACACTACTCCTATGAAGAGTATGTTTCTTTTGGTTAGTATTCTTGCTCAGCCCTACTCAGGCTGGGCTTTTTTTTTGACTACCTTCAAATAAGTACGTGTTATTACGTATATAACTGTGAAGCTTGAATAATTATAATTACAGCCACTACATCTCTCCTTTAGTAGTGAACATTTGCCCAGGGTGGGACTTGGGCATTGATAATAAGGTTATCCACTTAGCCCAGCTCTCATCAAGCTGGGTATTCTTTTGCCCATAGGCATCACTAAAAACAGTCATTGCTATCTCTTATGGATAGCTCAAAATACAGATAAACGATTAATTTATACCCGTGAGCGATTTATTATTGACTAACGGTATTTTTAACTATTTTTATAGTTGTCTGCGGTAATCAGTCAAAAACATCAATAATTAATGTCTTAGAAGAGAAATAATAAAATGAACTATTCAGACATGACGATACATATCACTCAAGATTTACTACCAGCGAATCAAGAAAAGATTGAAGAAGAGGTCAGAGTACTTGAAGGTGTAACGGCAGCACATTTCAATTATGAAATGAAACACTGGCTTAACGTGCTTTATGACCCTGAGTCAATAACCCCGAGAATGATTCTTAATCGAGTGAGACAGTGGGATGAGGATGCCGTTTTTTTTGAATATAATGTGAGTTAAAGAACATTTTATTTCCTCGTAAATATACGTGTTAATACGTATATAACCGTGTAGTTCAAACTTGGTTACGAATGTATTTGCTTGGTACGACTGCTAGTATGGTGAGCTATTCCTAAATGTCTCTTATGGGTTGCGTTGATCAGTTGAACTCGCAGTCGTTAGCAGTCGTTTAGGTTATACAGCAAAAACCAACTTAGGGTGGTTGTTACTTATGTATGCGTACGGCCATAAACTGAAATATATAGCCCCACACCATCAAAATACTCCACAGGAAAATAATAGATAGG
>JASJFV010000377.1:0-11788 GCA_033791885.1 Gammaproteobacteria bacterium
GGCGTGATTGTTTCACATCGCTCCGGTGAAACCGAAGACACAACAATTGCTGACCTGGCCGTTGCGACATCTGCCGGACAGATTAAGACGGGCTCTTTATCCCGCTCAGACAGAATCGCAAAATACAACCAGTTGTTGCGCATAGAAGAACAGTTGGGAGACCGTGCTGTTTATCCGGGTAAGTCTGCAATATCGGGCTTATAAGAATTATTAAAAGAGTTGCTGTTAATATATTACAACATTTAACTTAAATTGGTGGTCACGGCCCAACAGGAGACAGGAGTGATGGTAAAACTTCTGCTGGCAACAGGAATTCTACTGGCTTTATTGCTTGCGTATACACTTGCCGTGGGTAAAGGGGGTCTGCTGGATATCTGGAATATGAAACGTGATATTTCAGCACAGCAGGAACAGAACGAACGTTTAAAGCAGCGTAACCGTGAACTTGCCGGTGAGATTGTAAACCTGCAGAAAGGTACTGAGGCGATTGAAGAGCGGGCGCGTAGCGATCTGGGCTTGATACGACCCGATGAAGTATTTGTGCAGATATTAGAGTAGTTACAGCAATAGTGACTGTTTCCGGTTAATTGGGAGCTATCTAGGCCACATCAAACGCTGTCACAGTTTAATCACGTATTATTAAGTCGTGCTGCTGGTTGATAGTCCCATCATCTTCCAGTACTGCCAGCACCGTTCCTTCAGGGTTTGACAGGATACACACCGGGCGCTGAAACAGCGGACGCCTGATAAATTTAATGTACCAGCCAAATCTTTCCATTCCGTGGTAGGCAAATATTTGCTGCTGACTGAGAAAATCAGGAAGGTCTTCCGGGACCGCCTTTTTTACATTTCTCCTCTCTTCTTCTTCCATCGCTCATACCTTTATTGGGTAAAGTAGTTTTTTTTATATCTGTTATTTCTTGCTATTTTAACCTCAGAGAGCCTGACGCCGGCGGGGAAATCAAATCATCCCGTCCATTGCAAATAATCTGCACGAGTAGCTACACCTGATGGAATAATCATATTGACTGTAGTAGATAGTGTCAATACGTGAAATTACGTAGGGCTATGGTCTGGCAGGCAGGATTTATTCGTCTTCTAACACACTGTAGGGCTGAGGAACTACTGTCAATTTATCACCATTGATAGCGCCAATTCGAATATCAGCATTTTCGATTACAGCTTTTGTTTGCAGAACCACCTGTATACTTTTGCCTGAATCACAAGTAGCAGATTGAACAACTGTACCAATAGCATTGTTTTCCTGCCCGGCGATAAAGATCTTGTCATTTGGTTGGGCCTCGGCCTTCTGCTCTGAACTGACAACAAACATGCGCTGTTTAATTTTTCCCAGGTAATGAACGCGCGCTACTATTTCCTGGCCCGGGTAGCAGCCTTTTTTGAAGTTTACCGCACCTATAAGATCAAGATTTACCATCTGTGGAACAAAAGCTTCCTGAGTAGAAGCAAGAATTGATGGTATACCTGTTTCAATATCAAGCAGTGTCCAGGCATTTCGGTCAGAGCTGAACTGAGGAAGACTTTTTATTTTGTCATCGTCAGAGATATACATATAACGCTCTGTATTTTCTCCGCCTCCATCATTGATAGTCAGCAGGAATGAATCGCCTTCTTTTGTTATTTTTCCAGTTTCATTTTCGACCTGGCGATCCGGTCTTATCAATGGTGCGACACTTCCCACTATTCCCATAATGACCTTATGGTCTTCCTGTGGTGTGATTTTCACATCATCTCGCATTACAAACATCCGTAGTCGCGGTAATATTTTCTCACTGATTTCGGCAGGGAAGATTAAAAAATAATCGTTATCAGAGATCTTTGCGATCGTCATGAATGCCAGCAAGCGTCCTTTAGGGGTGCAATAACCACTGTACTGCCAGGAGTAAACAGGCAGGTTTGCCAGGTCATTGGTGAACTGGGCATGAAGAAATTTGCTTGCATCGTTGCCAGTCACATGCAATGAAGTTAAATTATCGAGCTTAATTAACCGGCCTTGATCGCTTGTATTCATAATATCTCTTGCCTTGGGTTTTGTTGTTTCCTGTCATCTTTTTAAAGCCTCTTTGACGATGCATTATTATCGCAAAGAAAAGGCTAACTGTGTCTTGGTTTATCTAACTATATGATGATAGGATTGCGTATAAATTATTCTTATGTATTGTAAAGTAAATACATATCGTCATACACTCTCGCTCTTTGTGAAATAAAATTTCATGCTGGAAATTTACTCGAAAAAATGTTCTACAGACAGAGATATTTTAGATGAAGCAGACAGATCAGCGTCCCGTATTTCTTAACCTTCTCCAGATACGCCTCCCATTGGGTGGCGTGCTGTCCATCCTGCACCGCGTTAGTGGTGTCCTGCTGGTGCTCGCTATTCCCATATTTGTTTATTTCCTGCAGCTTCTGGGTGGTGATGAAGCGACATATTCCCATGCAAGGGAACTTATGCAAACTGTCCCTGGCAAGATACTTACCAGTTTGATTGTGTGGGTGTTAATACAGCATTCATTAAGTGGCATTAGGCACTTAATGATGGACCTTGATTATGGTTATAACAAGCAGGTTGCGCGCAAGTCAGCAACTATTTCCTTTGCAGTCAGCATACTGCTTATTCTTATTTCCGGAGCACTGATATGGCTGTAGGTGTTAGTGAACGAGGCAGTATTCGTTCAGGGCTGGGCGAATGGATAATACAGCGGCTAACTGCTGTCTACTTACTCGTCTTTATCATCATTGCGTTGGTTCGTTTTTCCATCTGGCCGGTATCCAGTTACACCGACTGGGAACTTCTGTCATCAAATCTGTTCTATCAAATTACTACCCTGTTGTTTGTTTTTAGTTTACTGGCGCATGCATGGGTAGGACTGAGGAGTGTTTTTCTCGATTATATAAAACCCTGGCGAGTACGGTTTCTTCTGCATATGGTTCTTGCCACTTTATTGTTGGGCATTGGAATGTGGGCTTTGCTGGTAATAGGTGTTAAATGAGCAATGAAATTGAAATAAGGCGTTTTGACTGTCTGGTAATTGGAGCGGGTGGTGCGGGACTACGTGCTGCTCTGCAGCTGGCACAGGCTGATTTGCATGTTGCTGTGGTTTCCAAAGTTTTCCCAACCCGTTCGCATACCGTTGCTGCGCAGGGCGGGATGAATGCTGCCCTTGGTAATGTCACCCCGGATAACTGGCACTGGCATATGTATGACACCGTAAAAGGCAGTGATTTCCTCGGCGACCAGGATGCAATCGAGTACATGTGTCGTGCGGCGTCACGCCTGGTGATAGAACTCGAGCATGCTGGTGTTCCATTTACCCGGCTTGAGAACGGGCGTATCTACCAGAGAGCATTTGGCGGCCAGAGTCAGAATTATGGTGGAGATCAGGCTGCACGCACCTGTGCTGCTGCCGACCGCACCGGCCATGCCATCTTGCATTCGCTATATCAGCAAAATCTGCAGGCAAGAACACATTTCTTTGACGAGTATTTTGCAACCGATTTGCTAGTCAGTGAAGATGGCGTAACACAGGGTGCGATGGTGATTGATATTGCCTCTGGCGAACCAATGATTATTGAAGCGAAATCAACATTACTGGCAACGGGTGGCTCAGCACGAATCTACCGTAACAGTACAAACGCAATGATCAATACCGGTGATGGCATGGCAATGGTGCTGCGAGCTGGCATGCCAGTACAGGATATGGAATTTGTACAATTTCACCCAACGGGAATTGCCGGGCTGGGTATGTTGATTTCCGAGGCTCCACGAGGCGAGGGCGGTTATCTGATTCACAAGGATGGTGAGCGTTTTATGAAGCGCTATGCACCGAAAGCAATGGACCTGGCAAGCCGGGACGTAGTCTCACGAGCAATAGCAACTGAAATACGTGAAGGTCGGGGGTGTGGAGAGGATGCAGACCATGTCCTGTTGCAATTACACCATCTTGACAGTGATATTGTAAAAAACAGACTGCCAGGCATCCGGGATATGTCAATCAGGTTTGCTGGAGTCGATCCAGTTGATGCACCTATCCCTGTGTTTCCTACCGCTCACTATACGATGGGGGGGATACCGACAAACAGAATGGGGCAGGTGGTCTCGCCTGTTCTGAATGCTCCTGAAGAAGCACAGCCCGGCCTTTATGCAATTGGTGAATGTGCCTGTGTGTCAGTGCATGGTGCCAATCGTCTGGGAGGGAATTCTCTGCTTGATATCGTCGTATTTGGCAAGGCGGCAGGAGAACATATCATAGAGTTCCTGCAGGATAACCCTCTGCATACCTCACTTAATCAGGCATCTGTCGACAGCGCAATGGAACATATAAATCGTTGGGAAAAGAAAGGTGAGGGAGAGTCTGTTGCAGAGATGACAAATGAAATGCGAGCCATGATGGAAGAATTCTGTGGTGTTTTCCGGACCCAGGATGTACTTGATGAGGGTGTTGAGAAAATACGTGGACTGCTTGGGCGTCTGGATGGTGTCAGGCTGGGTGATCAAAGCAAGGTGTTTAATACTGCACGCTTTGAGGCCTTCGAGTTGGAAAATCAGCTCGAAGTTGCCATGGCTACGATGCTTTCTGCTGCAGCACGAAAGGAAAGCCGGGGTGCGCATTCACGGCTTGACTTCCCTGAACGAGATGATCGCGAATGGATGAAGCATACTCTATATTTCAACC
Organism: Gammaproteobacteria bacterium; assembly: GCA_033791885.1. Classification (GTDB taxonomy): domain Bacteria; phylum Pseudomonadota; class Gammaproteobacteria; order BMS3Bbin11; family BMS3Bbin11; genus BMS3Bbin11. The sequence goes on from JASJFV010000377.1 coordinate 4,695, forward strand.
GCGATGGAGGAGTACTGGATTTCAAGCCAGTGCGCACGCAACCATTGAGTGTGGATTCCTTTCCGCCAGTTAAAAGGGTGTACTGACATGATACGGTTTTCCATTTACCGGTTTGATCCGGATAAAGACAGCAAGCCTTACATGCAGGATTACGAACTGGATGAAGCTGAAATGGCCGGTCGTCAGATGCTGCTAGATGCCTTGTTGCTGCTAAAAGAGAAGGACGAGAGCCTGTCATTTCGACGATCCTGCCGTGAAGGCGTCTGTGGCTCAGATTCAATGAATATCAATGGCAGCAATGGTCTTGCCTGTATAACCCCTATTTCCAGCTTAAAGCAGCCAATCAAGCTCAACCCGCTGCCGGGGATGCCGGTAATCAGAGACCTGATTGTCGACATGGAACCATTCTATAAACAGTATCGAAGCGTTAAGCCCTGGCTGATTAATGATGAACCCGTGCCGGAGATAGAACGTCTGCAATCAGATGAAGACAGGAAGAAGCTTGACGGCCTCTATGAGTGCATCCTGTGCGGTTGCTGCTCAACAGCATGTCCTTCATTCTGGTGGAACCCTGACAAATACCTGGGGCCGGCAGCACTATTACAGTCATACCGGTTCCTGATCGATTCGCGTGACAAGGCAACCAATGAAAGACTTGACGAGCTGGAAGATCCATTCCGATTATTCCGCTGTCACAGCATTATGAATTGTGTTGAAGCCTGTCCACGCGACCTCAATCCCGCTGAAGCCATTCATAAAATCCGCAAGATGCTGCTGGCACGTTCCAGCTAGTTAGTAATGGAGATGGATCCAATACCCGGCAGGTTACGTTGGCAATGTCGGCGTGGCATGCTGGAGCTGGATGTCATTCTTAACCGCTTTGTTGATAGGCACTGGAGTGCCCTGGACAGTGATCTTAAAGCGGAGTTTGAGTTGCTGCTGGTATGTGCGGACCTGGACTTGCAGAAATGGCTTTGTGAAGGCAAGGAGGCCGATATTGAAGTCAAACACATTGTTGGTAAACTGCGACAAACGGATTGTCATTAAATCAGCCAGCTCTGGTGCACTTTTCTTTTTTGTATCCAGCGCGCATTTAGTAGCGCTATTACTGCTTTTTTGTGTTGATCTTCATTTATCCTTGCTTCTAATTATTTCTGGTTTAATCGTATTCAATCTGTATCAGTTTATTTCAACAGACATGCTGAACACTCATCGTCTTAGTCTACAGCGGGGTGGGCCACTGATGCTACAAAAGCATCCTAAGTGCCGATGGGAGGATGTGATGATTACTGAAAGCTTTTTGAGTGGCTGGGTCATCGTTCTTAAGTTGAAATCGCTCATCGATGCAAAACGTTACACAGTTGTTTATGCGGCAGATGCAATAAATCCATTCTCATACAGGCAGCTAGTGATATATTTGAATCAGCACCATTGTTGATGCTTTTCATCTTGCTCTGTCCATAATTCAGGCTGGATTTAATCGATTCCAGCCTACTGCAGTTTTTTGAAATTTTCCGGTATCAAGGTGGTGTTGACCTGCTCTAGATCGGGATCAGAGTCTGGGTAATCACGGGTATAATGCAGGCCGCGGCTTTCCTTTCGCAACAGGGCGCTGCGAATAGTCAGCTCTGCTATGACAGCAAGGTTGCGCAACTCAAGCAGGTTATTGTTTACTTTGAACTGGCTGTAGAATTCCTCTATTTCGTCTTTTAGCAGTTCAATGCGATTTTTAGCACGCTGCATTCGTTTGCTGGTTCTGACTATGCCGACATAGTCCCACATAAAACGGCGTAGCTCGTCCCAGTTATGTGAAACAACTACCTGTTCATCCGGATCAGTGACCTGACTTTCATCCCATTGTGGCAAGTCAGGAGGTGCGACAGATACTTCGTCCAGGCTTTTCTTGATTGCATGGCTTGCTGACTGGGAAAAGACCAGGCATTCAAGTAGTGAGTTACTGGCCAGGCGATTTGCGCCATGTAGCCCGGTCGAAGTGCATTCACCGATGGCATAGAGATTTTCGACATCTGTTTTGCCATCCAGGTTAGTCACCACCCCGCCACAGGTGTAGTGTGCCGCCGGCACGACTGGAATAGGTCTGCGGGTGATATCCATGCCATACTGAAGGCAACGCGCGTAAATAGTTGGGAAGTGTTCAATGATGAACTCGTGGCCACGATGGCTGATATCAAGAAAAACACTGTCCAGCCCCCCTTTTTTCATTTCATAATCAATTGCGCGGGCAACGATATCTCGAGGAGCCATTTCAGCTCTCTGGTCATAAGCTTGCATGAAACGCGTACCATCGGGCAGTAGCAGATGTGCACCTTCACCACGCAAGGCCTCAGATATGAGAAATGACTTGGCTTCTGGATGATACAGGCAGGTCGGATGGAACTGCACAAACTCCATATTTGCAACCCGGCAGCCGGCTCGCCATGCCATAGCAATACCATCTCCTGTAGAAGTATCCGGGTTACTGGTATAGAGATAGACTTTTGATGCTCCTCCAGTTGCGAGTACTGTATTGGTTGCGCTGATAGCGACTATTGCAGAATGTTGCTGGTTAAGAACATATGCACCAAGGCAACGATTTTCTGATTCGCCGAGCCTGCTGCTGGTTATCAGGTCGACGGCAATCGAATATTCAAATATGTGTATATTGGGGTGGTTTCGTGCTTTTTGTTCCAGTGTTGTCTCGATTGCCTTACCAGTGGCATCCGCAGCATGAATGACACGGCGATGGCTATGGCCACCTTCACGAGTAAGATGATATTGCCTGCCATCATGGTCAAGGCTAAAGCCGACTCCCTGGTCAATCAGCCATTGTATATTTTCTGGACCATGGCTTATAACATAATCTACGGTTTCGGGGTTGCACAGGCCTGCTCCTGCATCAAGGGTGTCCTGTTTATGAGATTGTATAGAGTCGATATCACTGAGTACGGCGGCCACGCCACCCTGGGCATAATAGCTTGAACCTTCATGCAGAGGTCCTTTAGACACCACTCCTACAGATGCTGTATCCGCAAGTCGCAGGGCAAGGCCCAGACCTGCCAGGCCGCTGCCGATAATCAGAACATCAATATGCTTATTTGTCATCGGGAATACATGGTTCATGATACAGAGGATTATAACCTGATCCTCTGTATCTATAAGGATCTTTATCACATTACTGTTTTAGTCATGCGTGCTATAGTCTATTTCTCATTGGCGTTAAAATCACTCATAAATGATTTGTTTTACAAAGATCAAATTATTCAAAAAGTTGAAAGAACTTTTACATAAGAATGATGTCACAGAAGATAGTACAAATGGTGGATATTCAAATTTACTGTAAAAACTGGATTTACTGGTTTGCACATGCCTGAAGATACACCAGACAATGTGCTTGTTGAAAGGACTCAGCAGGGCGACCAGGCTGCTTTTGGCTTGTTGGTTGAAAAATATCAGCACCGTCTGGCCAAGCTGGTGAGTCGTTACATATACGATAGTGCCGAAGTTGAAGACGTTTGCCAGGAGGCGCTTATCAAGGCTTATCGTGCAATTGGTAATTTCCGCGGTGAAAGCGCATTTTACACATGGCTTTATCGCATTGCCGTTAATACGGCGAAAAACTATCTGATTTCACAGGGTAGGCGACCACCGAAGTCAGACATTGATGCCGAAGATGCAGTGCAAATTGAAGCTGGCGCGGCGATGCGGGAAACAGGCACCCCTGAAGCGAATGCATTAACAAGGGAGCTGGCAGAAACGGTGACACGGGCAGTAGATAATTTGCCGGAAGATTTAAAAATGGCAATTACATTACGTGAAATCGAAGGTTTGTCCTATGACGAGATTGCAGAAGTCATGGCATGCCCAATAGGAACAGTACGGTCAAGAATATTCAGGGCACGCGATGCCATTGACCGGGAATTAAAACCGTTGCTCGAGTGAGTAAGAAATGAGAGAGAGATTATCAGTTTTTCTGGATGGTGAACTTGGTCATGCGGAATCCTTAAAGTTGATTAAACAGCTTGATTCTGACCTGGAACTGCGTGGCTGTTGGCAGAGATATCACCTATATGGCTCTGCTTTGAGGGATGAATTGACCCCCGTGCTTTCAGCTGATTTTAGTCAGCGCGTATCTGATGTACTGGCCAATGAGCCAGTACAATTCGCGCCTGCTAATATGACGAAAAAACGACGTATAGTCGGGCCAGTTGCGGGTTTTGCCGTTGCAGCCTCATTGGTCGGCATCGCGATTCTGCTACAGAAGCCCGCGATTCAGAATACCGAAGATACTCCGGTACCTTCTGTCGCTGAAGTGACTATACCACTATCACCGATAGAAAAATCGGCCGCTACTTCGTCGGAAAGCACGCTGATTGTTTCTAACAGTAAGAATGAGAATATCCGTGAAAGAATTAACCAGTTACTGGTAGAGCACAATGAGTATAACCCCGCGAGCGATATGACAGGCCTCATGCCCTATGCACGTTTCGTTGGATACAAAGCGCAGACCGAAAGATCTGAATGAAGCTAGTGCTGCAATTCCTCTTGCTCGCTGGCCTGCTTTGGATGCCACTGTCCTGGGCTGATGAAAAGGCGATGGACTTTCTCAAGCGCATGAACCATGCCGCCGGTAACCTCAATTATGATGGCATCTTCGTGCATATCGACGGGCACACTGTCGATACCCTGCGTGTGATACATAAGGCAGAAAATAATACCGTACTCGAAAGGTTATATGCCCTTAATGGTAATCCGCGTGAAGTGATACGCGATGCCGAAAACGTCTGGTGTTTCATGCCCGAACGGAAAATGGGACACGCCGGCATTCGCTCCGACAAGAAAACGGGCTTTCCCGGTTTTATGGTTAATAACCTGAAAGACCTGGCAAAAAATTATATTCTGTCCCCAGGCGATGAAGAGAGAATCGCAAACAGGCAGGCAGCAAGCCTGAAAATCCTGCCTCGTGATGCCTATCGTTATGGTTATCAACTGTGGGGAGACATCGAAACAGGCCTTTTACTGAAGTCTGCTTTAATCGATGCTTCCAGCAATGTTATTGAACAATATATGTTTGCATTCATAGATATCGGAGGAGAAATCTCCGACACTGAACTGCAGCCAATGACACGCATGGATAAACTCGAATGGTCAAATGATAAAAGCCCTCCGAGCAATACTCCGATAAGCGAATCAAGCTGGCAGTTCGACTCTTTGCCGGCCGGTTATCATCTGGTCAATGTCATGCGAAGATCTATGCCAATGAGTAATAACCAGATTGAACACATGGTACTGAGCGATGGACTCGCGGGAGTATCAGTCTTTATTCAGCAGGTAGAGACTCCATCAACTGACGTCAGTCTTGATAGTATGGGAGCTGTGCATGCCTACACACGTATTGTTGATGGTCGGCTAGTCACAGCCATCGGTGAAGTGCCTGCAGCAGCTGTAAAGATGATTGGAAACTCACTTGCAAAAAAACATTGAAATCGTGTGATTGTGATGGACATGGTTGAAGAAAAGGGAGTTGTCGTGTCGTTGAATGGGCAGATGGCAAATGTTGCACCACTGACACAAACAGGATGTCAGAGCTGCTCATCCAGTGGCGCCTGCGGGACATCATTATTATCGCCTTTGTTTGCTAAGAAAAAGAGAATGCTCGCTGCAGAAAACACTATCAATGCAAAACCTGGAGACCAGGTGGTAATTGGTCTGAATAGAACAGCGCTGGTGCTTGCTTCATTGATGGTGTATCTGCTGCCTTTGATAATGTTAGTTACCGGTGCGATTACCGGTACAGCCCTGGCGCAGGCCTCCGGTCTTGAAGATGCTGAAGTTGTCTCCATATTTACCGGACTTGGTGCGGCATCGCTGACATTCGTTATTGTGAGTCGGTTAGTGAAGTCTGCCTATTTTTCGGCATTCTTTGAGCCAGTACTGCTAAATCGCTCATAGCATTTAATATGTTTTATCTTTACTTTTTTCCAGTCCCGGGGACTAACTCATGAAAAAACTAATAACCTGGTCAGTTTTTCCTGTCCTGGCATTGCTGCTGACATTTACTGTTCATGCTGCTTCGTTACCAAACTTTGTTGACCTGGTTGAAGAGCAGGGTAAGGCCGTTGTCAATATCAGCACCAAACAAAAGTCAAAAAGTATTGTGCCGGGTCATGGTGATCTGCAAATGCCGGAAATCCCTGAGGATAGTCCTTTTCATGACTTTTTTGAAAAATTCTTTGGCCAGATGCCCGAAGCGCCGGATCAGCAGCACAGTGTCAAGTCGCTCGGTTCCGGTTTTATCATTTCACAAGATGGTTATGTGCTGACCTCCGCCCATGTTGTAGATAATGCTGACGAAATTATCGTCCGCATGAACGATCGACGTGAAATGCTGGCAAAAATAATCGGCACAGACAAGCGCAGCGATGTTGCGTTGCTTAAAATCGACTCCAGCGGTTTGCCATACCTGAAGCCAGGAAAACCTGATGAATTGAAGGTGGGCGAATGGGTGCTGGCAATAGGGTCGCCATTTGGGTTTGAGAACACGGCTACAGCCGGTATTGTGTCTGCTAAAGGCCGTAGTCTACCAAATGAAAATTACATCCCCTTCATTCAATCCGATGTCGCCATCAACCCCGGTAATTCCGGTGGCCCGCTATTTAATATGGACGGAGAAGTCGTTGCGATTAATGCACAGATTTACAGTCGTTCCGGAGGCTATATGGGTCTGGCATTCTCTGTGCCGATAGACCTGGCGATGCAGGTTGCTGATCAGCTTCGTGATGGCGGTAAGGTCAAGCGTGGCTGGCTCGGTGTCACGATTCAGGATGTCAATCGAGAACTTGCCGAAGCACTTGATATGGATAAGCCATTTGGTGCACTGGTTTCGTCTATCCTTCCAGATAGTCCGGCTTCAAAATCAGACTTGCAGGTTCAGGACGTTATTATTGAATATAACGGCAAGCCAGTCAGGCATTCATCTGATCTGCCATTCTATGTTGGTAGAACCAGGGTAGGGACAGTGTCGAGCATAGAGGTGATGCGCGCTGGTAAGATACGCACAGTAAAAGTGACTATCGGCCAGTTACCTGATTCTGATA
>JASJFV010000378.1:0-8490 GCA_033791885.1 Gammaproteobacteria bacterium
GCACTGAGACATTTGCATCGCATCGAAACGATCCTTCCTGCATATTGCCATCACAAATATCGAGGTAGCGTACCAGCGAATGAATGGACTTGAGATAAGTAACAGCTTCGACAGCTGAATGCATGTCAGGTTCTGAAACAATTTCAATCAGCGGGGTGCCGGCACGATTGAGGTCAATGCCAGTCATGCCATGAAAATCCTCGTGTAAGGATTTACCAGCATCTTCCTCAAGGTGTGCTCGGGTAATGCCGATGACCTTTTTATCACCGTTGACATCAATGGTAATCGAGCCTTTTCCAACAATGGGCAGTTCCAGCTGCGAAATTTGATAGCCTTTTGGTAAATCAGGATAAAAGTAATTTTTACGGTCAAAGACAGATGTCTGGTTGATTTCAGCGCCAATTGCCAGGCCAAATTTCACCGCCATCCTCGCAGCATCCCGATTCATTACCGGCAGGACACCCGGCAGGGCTATATCTACAGCACAGGCCTGTGTGTTGGGCTCTGCACCATAGGCTGTGGCGGCGCCGGAGAATATTTTACTTTTTGTCCTCAGCTGGGTGTGGATTTCCAGCCCGATAACAGTTTCCCATTCCATCTTTATATACCTGAGTATTGTATTAGTTAGTGCTTAAACGTCTTCTGGACAACGCATATGCCAGTCTGTGACCTGCTGGTATTGATAAGCTGCGTTAAGCAGCTTTGATTCGTCGAAATACTGACCAATCAGCTGCAGTCCAACCGGCAGGCCCTGGCTGTCCAGGCCGGCCGGGACTGACATTCCAGGCAGGCCAGCGAGATTGACTGAAATGGTATAGATATCATTTAAATACATGGCAACCGGATCATCACTTTTCTCACCGAAGCGGAAGGCAGTACCCGGGGCAGTAGGCCCGGCAATGATATCGCACTGTTCGAAGGCACGTGTGAAGTCGTCAGAAATCAGTCGACGAATCTTTTGCGCCTTCAGGTAATAGGCATCATAGTAGCCGGCGGAAAGGGCATAGGTGCCGATCATAATGCGACGTTTGACCTCTTCGCCAAATCCTTCTGCACGAGTGTTTTTGTACATATCCAGCAGGTCGTCATATTCAGCTGTACGATAGCCATAACGGGCACCATCAAATCGGGACAGGTTTGAAGATGCTTCAGCCGGCGCAAGTACGTAGTAGCAGGGAACAGAAAGATGGCTGTTCGGTAAACTGATTTCAACCAGTTCGGCACCCAGTTTTTCATATTCGCCCAGGGCATCCATAACAATAGAGGAAATTCCAGTGTCGAGATCCTGATTGAAAAATTCAACGGGCATGCCAATTTTCATGCCCTGAATATCATTTCCCAGATCTGCTGAAAAATCAGGAACAGACACATCCATCGAGGTTGAGTCGCGTTCGTCAAATCCGGACATTGTTTGCAGCATTATTGCCGCATCTTCAGCGCTGTGTGTCATCGGGCCAGCCTGATCCAGCGATGAGGCAAAGGCAATCATGCCATAGCGCGAAACTCTACCATAACTGGGTTTCAGGCCAGTGAGACCGCAAAATGATGCGGGCTGGCGTATTGATCCACCGGTATCGGTGCCTGTTGCTGCCGGGGCTAGCTGGGCGGCGACGGCTGCTGCAGAGCCACCGGAGCTGCCACCAGGCACTCTGTTTTTATCCCATGGATTGAGTACTCTGCCATAATATGAAGTTTCATTAGATGACCCCATGGCAAACTCGTCCATATTGGTTTTGCCCAGGGTGACACTGCCGGCCTGGCGAAATTTCTGAATCACCGTGGCATCGTACGGAGCGATGAAATTATCCAGCATACGCGAGCCGCAGCTGGTGCGCAGGCCATCGGTACAGAAAATATCTTTATGTGCCAGTGGTATGCCGGTTAATGCCTGGCCTTTGCCGGCAGCTAAAATTTTGTCGGCCTCGGCTGCCTGCTGCAGGCTGGTATCCGCATCAACAGTAACAAAAGCATTAATGTCCTTGCTCGCCTCTATACGATCAAGAAAGTACTGAGTCAGTTCAACGCTGGAGAAATCATTGTTTCCCAAACCAAGGGCCAGTTCGCGCAGAGATTTATTGTGCATGGGTGTCGGATTCTTCTGAATGTATGAAAATTTTGAAAAAAGGTTTGTTTACTGACTAAGTCTATAACGTCAATCAAGCACCTTGGGTACCAGGAAAAGGCCATTTTTGCTGGCAGGAGCCAGTTGCATGTATTTTTCTCGTTGATTGGTTTCAGATACGGAATCAGCGCGAAGTCGTAGCGCGGTGTCACGTGGGTGTGCCATCGCCGTTATCCCGTCGGTGTCAACTTCATTCATTTGCTCAACCAGGTCAAGAATCTCAGATAGAGTTCGCGTATAGGTCTCTAGTTGATCTGGTTTGATGGCCAGGCGGGCAAGATGGGCAATTTTTTCGACATCATCGTTACTTATTGACATATTTATTCCTTATGAATCCTTGTGGTTACCGCTTATGGGCATCAATATTTTTATGGCACTATTATTAAATTCTGGATAATTCGTATGAAATTTAAATAGTGTGGTCAGAGCGAACACCGCCAGACTGGTCAATAGAACACTATGTCAGCAGGGCCCATTTACCTTCCTGTGCTCCGTATCAGCTGTATATACGAAGATTTTCAATGCGAAATATGCACCGTTTTGATTCAATCTGATTATACATCAATTTATAGATGCCTCCTGCAGTTGCTCTCGATGTTTTCAGCTGGCGAAAGGTAGCATAATCATCAATGGTTGAATAGAAATAGCGTCATTGCTAGAGTACAATCCCTGTTGCTGTATCGTCGTTGGAAACAGTCCTGCGGCGATTTTTAATATTATGGAACCTCTGGTTTAGTCTGGGCAATATAGATTGAGTACCTGATTATTCGGATTCAACGTACATCTCATACGTAATAGCCAGCTATTTCGAAGAGTTTGAACGAAGAAGATGCATGTTAGGTGTCTTGATGTCAGTCATAAGACATCAGCCCTCTAGTGGATCAGGTTTCCCCGGTTACTAGATTGGCCTGGTTGCTGCAGGTGATGCACTGTTATTCATCTCACAGGACCAAAGGCTTGATGCATAAATACAAGGTATATCAGAAAAAATGTTTAAGAGACTGTTAGGTTTTTTTTCCCATGATCTGGCTATTGATCTGGGTACAGCAAATACACTTATATATGTCCGTGATAAAGGCATCGTACTCAACGAACCTTCAGTTGTAGCTATCCGTTATTCACCGATGGGGGGGCCTTCAGGCAAGTCTGTACTTGCTGTTGGTCAGGAAGCCAAGATGATGCTTGGTCGTACACCGGGGAATATTAAGGCTATTCGTCCGATGAAAGATGGCGTTATTGCTGATTTCTCGGTCACCGAAGTTATGCTCAAGTATTTTATCCGCAAGGTTCAGGAAACACGTTTTTTCAAGCCCAGTCCGCGTATCATAATTTGTGTTCCCTGCGGTTCAACACAGGTAGAAAGAAGAGCAATTAAAGAGTCCGCCCTGAGTGCCGGCGCTCGGGAAGTCTATTTGATAGAAGAACCTATGGCTGTTGCTATTGGTGCGGGTCTGCCCGTTGCTGATCCAACCGGCTCGATGGTCGTCGACATAGGTGGCGGTACCACTGAAGTGGGGATAGTTTCACTGGGTGGGCTGGTTTATTCAGACTCTCTTCGTGTGGCAGGAGATAAATTTGATGAAGCAATTATTACCTATCTTCGTCGCCAGCATGGTGTACTGATTGGCGACTCCACAGCTGAGCGCATCAAGAAAGAGATCGGTGCAGCAATGCCTGGTTCTGAAATTCTGGAAATGGAGATAAAGGGCAGGGACCTTGCTGAAGGCTTGTCTCGCTCGGTAACTCTAACCAGCAAAGGCATTTATGATGCGATTGCGGATCCACTGGACCAGATTTCCCAGGCTATCAAGGCAGCACTGGAACAAACTCCACCAGAGCTTGGAGCAGACATTGCTGAAAAAGGCATGATACTTGCCGGTGGTGGTGCACTATTACGTGATATAGATCGCCGCTTCATGGAGGAGACAGGTATGCCGGTTGTTATTGCCGAAGACCCGCTGACTTGCGTCGCGCGTGGTTGTGGTCATGCTTTGGAAGAGATGGATCGTCTTGGTGATGTTTTTGCACAGGAAAGATAGGCGCTTTTGCTAGAATATTTACAGGTATGCAGCCCCTGGGCATGTTTTCCTGCTATGTTTATTTAACTTTCCTTTCTGCCCTGTCAGGTTGTAAATGAGAGAGCTCCTTAGACGTTTAGGCAGTGCCACACCTGCGACTGTGCGCGTAATGGTACTGGTCGCACTGTCTCTTGCCATGATGCTGATCGACCACCGCACTCAGCAGTTCGAGAAATTCCGCAATATACTGCAAACGGTGGTTTATCCGGTTATGTTTATTTCAACCATCCCGCGAGAAGTGATACGTGGGGTGACAGGTTCGATGGAAATCAGCAGTAATTTACAGACGGATAATGATTCACTGCGACAGGAAAATCTGTTACTGCATAGTCGACTCGAAAAACTGCATTCACTGGAAGCCGATAATCGGCGTCTCAAGCGCCTGCTGGGTCAATCTGAACAGATCGCAGAACATGTTCTTCTGGCTGAACTTGTTGAGGTTAGCCTTGAGCCCTATACGCAGAAGATTAGCCTGAATAAAGGCAGCAGTGATGATGTGTATGTCGGGCAGCCGGTAATCAATGGTGACGGTGTCATTGGGCAGGTTGTGCATACCAGCCAATTCCAGAGTACGGTGACTTTACTGACTGACCCTGGCAGTGCGATTCCTGTTATGGTTATGCGCAACGGTCTGCGAGGTGTGTTGTTTGGCACCGGAGTTCGAAACAAACTCGCCATGCCTTATCTCACTGCGGATGCAGATATTCGTGTGGGTGATTTACTGATTAGCTCCGGTATGGGCGGTCGTTTTCCGACCGGTTATCCGGTGGCAACAGTAACCGAAGTTAGACAGGATCCCAGTGACGAGTTTCTGACCATTAACACCTTGCCGGTTACCCAGCTGGATCATGGTCGCGAGGTATTGTTGATCTGGCCTGAATCGACTAAAGGCCAGGCCGTGCCGGAATTGGAGAATCTCACTGATGAGTAGTATACCGGTAGTGCTTTCTTTCCTGGTGGCGATGATGCTGACAAGCTTGCCATTACCGGAAAGCGCTGTCATCTATCGCCCTGACTGGCTGATACTGGTGCTGATCTATTGGTGTATGGCATTACCGGAACGGATAGGTATATTCACAGGCTGGTTCCTGGGGCTGACGCTGGACGTAATGTATGGCAGCCTGCTGGGGCAAAATGCCATGGCATTTTCCATCGTTGCCTACCTGGTAAATATCATGTATTTGCGTGTCCGTATGTTTCCGTTATGGCAGCAGTCGGTTATGGTGTTTTTACTGGTGATCGTGCATTTAGCGATAAATGCCTGGATTAGAGGTATATCAGGGCAGTTTTCAATTACCTGGACATACTGGATGCCCGCACTGACAAGTGCCCTGGTCTGGCCATTTTTGTTCATTGTACTCCGAGATATCAGGCGACAGATTATCAGTAAATAGGTGTCAGAGAATTAACAGAAAAAGTCGATGATTACGTTATTTTGTATGGAACGGCAGTTAAAAAGCCTGCGATAGGCCCTGTCACTTTAATATTAATGTTTGATAAAAAATACCAGTATTACTCAATACAGAATGATTGCTAATGACGAGTGTCCCGACTAAAAATATGAGTACTAAACTTGGCTGATTTCGAAATAAAGGATGTATTTCGCGAAACGCGGGTATTCACTTCGCGATCAATTGTGATTGGCATTTTGATGCTGACATTGATCGGAATATTACTTACACGTCTATTCTATCTTCAGGTCATAGAATATGACCGTTACAATACCCTCTCAATAAATAATCGCATCAGTGTTGTGCCGAAAGCACCCGTACGCGGTCTTATATTTGATCGAAATGGTATCCCGCTGGCGCGAAATGTTCCGTCCTATACCCTTGAAATTGTGCCTGATCAGGTCAAGGATATGGATACTTTACTTGATGAGATCGGCAAACTGGTAAAGTTGACGGAGTATGATCTCAAGTTATTCCATCGAGATGTCAAGCGTCACGCAAAATTCGCTATTATCGTATTGCGCAGCCAGTTGACGGACGAAGAGGCGGCACGGTTTGCAGTCAACAGGTATCGTTTCAAGGGAGTCGAACTGCGGGCCAGGCTGGAACGCAATTATCCGCTAAAGGAATCCGGTGCACATGCGGTGGGGTATGTTGGTCGAATCAGTCCGCGCGATCTTGAAAAAATCGATAAAACACTCTACCGGGGTATCGATTTCCTTGGCAAAACCGGTATTGAGTCATACTACGAAGACGTTCTCAGGGGGGAAAGCGGCTTTGATCAGATCGAAACCAATGCGCACGGCCGTGTTGTACGCACTATATCAAATACACCTTCGGTGCCGGGAAAAAATATCTATCTGACCATTGATAGCAAATTACAGGCGATTGCTGAACAGGCGCTTGGAGATTATCGTGGTTCTGTTGTTGCCATCAAGCCAAGCACAGGTGAGATACTGGCTTTTGCCAGTACACCTTCATACGACCCCAATGCCTTTGTTTTTGGCATTAGTCAAGCTGACTATTCTGCATTGCGGGATTCACCTGATACCCCACTATTGAACCGTGCACTCAGGGGGCGTTATGCGCCCGGTTCAACAATCAAGCCATTTATGGGTATGACGGGATTAAAGTTCAAACAAAGTCCGGCGAAAGAAGCTTTTTGTCCTGGTTTTTATACTTTAAGCAAAGGCGGGCGCCGTTACCGCTGCTGGAAACACAGTGGCCATGGGTCAGTTGACTTGCATGACGCAGTAGTTCAGTCCTGTGACGTCTATTTCTATGACCTGGCGCATCACCTGGGAATCGATGCCATGCATGATACGCTTGCACTATTTGGTTTCGGCAGTAAGACTGGAATTGATCTGAATGGTGAGTCAGCTGCGCTTATGCCATCCCGCCAATGGAAACGCGCCAGCAGAGATCAGCCATGGTACCCTGGCGAAACAGTCATCGCCGGTATTGGCCAGGGCTATGTGCTGACAACGCCCCTGCAACTGGCTTCAGCTACCTCGGCGTTGGCCAACGATGGATTTCGTATGAAGCCACACCTGCTGATGGCAGAAGAAGATTCATTGTCAGCTGTAAAGAATACTAATACACCTGTCGTGCTCAACGGTGAAATATGGTCTGCTGATGATCTTGCCATCGTCAAACAGGCGATGGTTGATGTCACAGATTCACCTCGCGGTACTGCCAGGCGTATTGGTGCCGGCAGCCCGTATAAAATAGCAGCCAAAACAGGTACGGCCCAGGTAATAGGTATAAAACAGAATGAACGCTACAAAGAATCTGAAGTAGCACCCAGGCATCGCGATCATGCACTTTTTATCGCTTTTGCGCCAGCTGAAAAACCTGAGATTGCAGTTGCTGTGATTGCTGAAAACGGTGGACATGGAGGTTCAACAGCAGGTCCTATTGCGCACAAGGTAATGGATTATTATCTGCTCGGCAAGGAACCTGAAAAAGAGATGGACCCGTCATGACTGAGCAAAAAAAGTTTTCCATGGACTGGGCGTTGCTGACCGGACTACTTGTGCTTTCTGCCGTTAGCCTGTTTGTTCTTTACAGTGCGGGTGATCAAAACCCCGAATTATTGATTCGCCAGTCTATTCGTATTGCACTGGCATTTGTTGTCATGTATGTCGTCGCCCGACTTACACCGGAGCAGCTGCTGCGATGGACACCCTATTTATACGGTATAGGACTGATACTTTTATTGATTGTGCTGGGTGCCGGGGTAATCGGGAAAGGTGCCCAACGCTGGATTGACCTTGGCTTTGTGCGCTTTCAGCCAGCAGAAATGATGAAGCTTGCAGTGCCGATGATGGTGGCCTGGGTGATGGTTAAAAAGCCTCTTCCTGCAACACTTCCGACTGTAATACTCGGTTTTGTCGTTGTCGTTATTCCTGCTGCCCTGGTAATTAAACAACCGGATCTTGGTACGGCGATCCTGATTGCTGCTTCAGGGATCGTTGTGATTTTTTTCGCCGGCATGTCCTGGCGTATAATCGCCATGCTCGCTGGACTACTAGCGGCTGCTGCACCGCTTGCCTGGTACTTGATTCATGATTACCAGCGTCAGCGTATTCTTACCTTATTTGATCCCTGGTCGGATCCGTTGGGTGCGGGTTACCACACCATTCAGTCCGCGATTGCTGTGGGTTCAGGTGGAATTTATGGCAAGGGATGGCTGAATGGCAGCCAGTCTCAGCTGGACTTTATCCCGGAACGGTCAACAGATTTTATTTTTGCCGTGTTTTCCGATGAATTTGGCTTTATCGGGTCACTCCTGCTGTTGCTGGTTTACCTTTTTGTCATCGGCAGAAGTCTGTATATT
>JASJFV010000379.1:0-9123 GCA_033791885.1 Gammaproteobacteria bacterium
GGCTGGCGGGAGTGGCGTTGCGACGTTTAGAATAAAACTAGCCTGGTAGTAAACTGGTTTTTTTTCTCGCCCCTCATGTAGAAATAGAACCCATCAATACCAGTGAATGCGTACTTCAAAAGTTAGCCTGTGCTGTACTGCCATGAATAACCAATGAAATGGCATCCTCCTTGACGATATGACCCTTCCTGGGGGCTTTATTCAAAAAAATTATATGCATATTAGAAAATATATTCCTTGAAAAATATGTGTCTATGAATGTAATATTACTCTGGAGTGGGAAAGAATTTTCTCATTTCAGGTAGCACGATTAAGCACCGCATGTTTTTTTGATTTTGGTCAACGAACACTGTTTGCATTGGTTTGCAATCTATTCATTTAATGGAATAGTACAGACCTTCAAACCGGAGCATGATGACTTTCCTGCATAACCCGGATAAGAATGAGAATCCTACATTCTCAACAGACCGGGTACGCGACCAAGGTGAGTTGTTCAAGTCAACAGGAGATTTTTCCGTGAGAGGAGGGGAAGTCACCTGCGAACCCCGGGGTATTGCATACAGACGACAGCCTGTTTCAGGCTTCGCTGGTATAGCCATTTGCGGTACTTGCTATAAAGTAAAACCATATCCCTTAAAGGAGGATATACGCTATGACAACAATGCAGGTAAATGGCGTTGATGTAGAGTTCAACAAGCATGGCTTCATGTCTGATTTTCACAGCTGGAGCAAGGAAGTTGCAATGGCAATGGCTGAGGAGCAGGAGCTGAAGTTAACTGACTGTCACTGGGAAGTTATCAATTTTTTACGCGAATATTATGAAGATTTCGAGACGCCTCCATCTCCAAAACAGATCCTCGCTGTTTGTGGCGAGAAGATAACCGGATCTATTACGTGCAGGCAGAAACACCTGAAAGAAATTTTTCCTGACGGTGGCTGCAAGCAGGCATGTACCCTGGCGGGACTTCCTCGTCACTACTGCAACTCTTGTTGATTATCTGTTTGCACTGATAGGGATAACACCGGCGCACGAGCACATCCTGCACTAGTTTTAGCAGGATTGTTCAGAATAATGGCACTACCTCAGGCCTGACAGGTCTTGCGGTGCTGAGTACGTTTGATCTCAGCCCGCTCTCCTGTCCTCATCGAGAACTATCGGGGAATGAAGTTTTTCAAACCGCTTCGACGTGCGAAATTCAGATAGCAGCATTCCACAAACCATGCAACGCGGATCAACAGCTGAATTCACTACTTCGCTTTTACTATAATAATGTTCGTGTTCGCGGTGCAGTGCGTACACTACTTTTGAATGAAACAACCTCGTCTTCTGCTCAATAAACTCACTAAAATTACTTTGTTCTTTAGTTTTACGACCAAACATCAATTTTCTCCAGGGATAAACAGTAAATATTTATTAGGTTTTAAGAATTACTTATCCTGTTTTAAAAGTAGCACAATATAACCATTGATCAAGAAAAGAATACCGAAGGTCTGGTATAAATATCCATTGATCTGCATTATTTTTATGCTGCATCAGAATGCAGATGTCTTGATGTTGGCAGATTCTGAAACAATTTCACTGATGAAACTTTGGGAAATTAGTTAGTTAAGTGAAATATGTGCTGTTGCTAGATATTTAATGAACCTGCTGCAATGGCTCAAGTGAACCCGCCAGCATTCCGGTCACCCTGGCGATGTGTTTTGTATTCGTGATATCGCCATCACTAAACAATGTAGTTATGCTCCTGTTCAGCAAGGCTAGCAATGCCCGCTTGCCGATTTCTTCTTTCAGGGCGAGGTATTCATCGTTCATTTCCCTTATACAGGTTCCGAATAGATAGCTGATATCATCTCTGAATACCCACATAGCGGCATACGCTGCTACCTCTTCAGTTGTCGTATTCAGCATCTGGCTCAGGCGTTCAGTAATTGCCAACATGACTATCCAGACTGCTTTTCTCTGTTTTTCTGACATGTTGCCGGATTGCCAGCGGCGTTGAATGATAATGCCTTCAACAATGAAACCTGTGACAAATGCGGCGACAGAAATATCATCCTCGGCAATCAGCGTAATATGGTTGTCCAATGCCAGTCGCCCGAGTGATTTTTGGAATGGGAGATCATTTTTATATTTTTTGAACCACTCGCTCTGGATGCTGGCCTGGTGTATATATTTGCAGGATTTCATCATGGAATTCTCCTTAATGACCAGGATGCTGACGAAAAGCAGAAGGCACAAAAGTACACAGGCGCAACCATTCATCATTACTTATACGGCCAAACATTCCATCGCGAGCTGCACCTGTAAGGTGTGCCGTGCGGGTTTCTACACTACGAATAGATGAAATAGCCTGTTCCAGGCAATCCTGTGAGCCTGCCAGGACACACCAGATGTAACCGACCTCATGCTGTTTTTCAGGCACGATTCCAGCACCGACTGTGCACATCCACAGTTCCAGCGCTGATAGTATGTTATGGATGTGTTTGACACTGAATTCAGGCAGGCTGTCGCCACTGCGGCGCATTATTCTCCTGGATATGCGCAGTTCCTTGCGCGCAAGGTCCCGAATCTGCTCCATTGTTTCAAACTGCCGAGTCAGATGCTCACGGGTATACTCGAGTGGGTTATCCAGCACTGTCTGTTCAATTCCTGCATTCTGCAGTATTTCACAACGCAGGTAGTGGGCAAGTGCCAGTATCTCGGCTCTCTGGGTGCGGTCAAGCGATTCAAGTTCCCATTTGACTTCTTTTGTGCACATGGCGACACGTGCATTCTTCTCTTTTTTCATCAGCCAGCTAAACATTTCTAATCTCCTTGTTGTTAATAGGACATGATTAGCTTATGTGATGATTCTCGATGCAGCTTGACAATGCGCGACAAGCATTTAGCCCATTGGTGAGGGCTAAATAAGATCAGGAAACTATTTATCTGTTCCCAGCGAATGCTGCCGGTAGAGTGAGGGCGACTTGCCGGTCCAGCGCCTGAAGGCGCGGGAAAAGGAGCTCATTTCTGAGAAGCCGAGTAAAAATGATACTTCTGTCAGACTCAGGTGGCTGTCACGGATATATTTATCGGCCAGTTCACCGCGAATTTCATTGAGCAGAGTTTTGAATGTGGTGCCTTCTTTACGTAGCTGTCGCTGAAGTGTCCTTTCGTTTCTATATAGTGAACTGGCTACAGTTGAATCTGTAACATTGCCCGACGGCAGCTGTCTGATGATGGCAGATTTAACTTGCTGTACAACATCATTTCTGTCCAGTTGTGCCAGGTATTCAATCATAATTTGATCATTCACCTGGGCCAGCTTTGCATTGGCACCAGCCAATGGAAGATCTGCATCCTCTTTAAACAGGTTGATGCGATTTTCGCGTGCATTAAACCTTACCGGACAACGGAAAAACCGATAGTATTCACTGGCGCAGTCTGGCTTCGGGTGTATGAACTGAACGGACTCAGGGATCAGCTTATCACCGTAGTTGAACCTGCACATTGATAAGAGTACCGCCATTGTGATATCAGCTGCCCACAATATTTCAGGCGACAGCCCCCGGTTTTCTATAATTACAGATAAGATGTCCTCGTTTTCGTGCAGGATAAAATCATCCATATCAGTGACAATTCGAGCGTAACGGCTTAATCGCCCCAGCGCAGTCCGCAGGGTTTTACTGGCCAGCCACGCGTAACCAAGTGCGTGCAGGTCTGATGGGTGCCAGCAATCAGCTGCTTTAAGACCAAAACAAGGGTTGCCTATTTTATCTGCAGCGGACTGCCAGGCGAGATCCAGTGCTACCGAGTTGTAACGTGCATTCGGATCGCGCATTAGATTGATATCCAGTCCCGCTTCATTAAACAGGGGAGCCGGGTCGATCTTATAATTTGCAGCCAGTCTGCAAAGGACAGTTCCTGAAGCGGCTATGAAGGATTTGGACATTGCTAATAATGCGCCCTGTGCAAGTTTGCTGTGATTGTGCCATTGTGGCGTTTATTGAGACCTGTTATCTGAAAACTTTCTTCTGCTTTATCCACGAATTCTAGCTGATATCGAAAATATCTGTTTTGAGAATTGTCAGGATTAATTATATTATCGATATTAAGACAGGCAGGTAGAAAGAGATTCGATATGCGAACCAGCCCCATCCTGTTAACCTGCAAAACCATCATAATTATACCCTCGTGAGATGTGGCTAAACGCCCGGAGAGTCAGTAATGACAAAAGAAAGAGAATTTATTCCTTTGAACATAGCCATAATGACGGTTTCAGACAGTCGTAATGAAGAAACCGACAAATCGGGTGCTACACTTGTTAAACTGCTTTCAGAGGCGGGGCATATTCTGGCAGAAAAAGTTATTGTTCCCGATGATAAGTATCGTATCCGTGCAGATATATCACGTTGGATCGCTGAAAAAGATATTCAGGTCGTTATCACCACCGGTGGCACTGGTCTGACTGGTCGAGATGGCACCCCAGAAGCTGTCGAGCCCCTGCTGGATAAGGTGATTGAAGGCTTTGGTGAGATGTTTCGTGCTATATCCTTCGACATTATTGGCGCATCTACCATACAGTCGCGCGCTCTGGCAGGAACCGCTAATGGTACATTTCTATTTTGTCTGCCGGGTTCAACCGGTGCCTGCAAGGATGGCTGGAAGCACCTTATTTCGGTACAACTGGATTATCGAACCCGTCCATGTAACCTTGTTGAAATAATGCCGCGCCTGCTGGAACAGTAAAAGAAGCAAGATAAATATAATAATAACAGCAGGTTTCAGAAAGTATGCAGGTTGATATCAGTCCATGCGAATGGCCTTCCTCGCCGAGATCTGGCCTGCAAAGAAATCAGACGGATCAACACCAGGAATACAGTCATGCGTTCCGGTGTGTTTCGATAATGATGGAACCAATTTAAATCATGTTTGAGGTGGTTAATGTTTAGAAAATTTTTACTGGTAATCTTATTTTCTTTGTCGTCAGTAGCTATTGGCGACGAAAATAGATCGGAAACAGATCCGGTTGACGATGCAATTAAGGCGGCTAATGATGCTTATGAATCAAGTAAGAGAGCCGCAGGTGCCGCCTATGAAGCAGGTAAGGATGCTGCCCATGATGCAACGCAGGCTACCAAAGAAGCAGCGCATGACGTAGCTGAGAAAAGTAGAGAAATGGCTCATGATGCCGCCGAAGCCAGCGATCAGGCCTGGGATGCGACTAAAGACGGTGCGAAAAAGGCAGCAGTGAAAAGTAAAGAACTTGCTCGGGATGCAGCTGAAGCGGGTGAGCAAGCCTGGGATTCAACAAAAGAAGGCAGCCAGAAGGCCGTAGAGAAAAGTAAAGAACTTGCACAGGATGCGGCTGAAACGGGTGAGGAAGCCTGGGATGCAACAAAAGATGCTACTGGCAAAGCGGTAGAATACTCGGGTAAAAAGATGCACGAGGCAGGAGAAGTGATGCAGAAATCAGGCAGTTCAATGCAAACTAAGGAATAATTCTTCAAAAATCTCTTTACTCCATAACAAATTCAGGGGTATTTATGAAAGGTTTGGAATACAATCCGCAAAGGCAAATCTCAACGAACTGAAATTTGTTCGATTGTATTCACACAGATAGCCATTACAGAAAACCCATTAATAAGGAATCAAAATGAAAAAGTTTTGTAAAATATTTGGCATAAGCCTGGCGCTTATGTTTTTCTCCCTCACTAGTCAGGCAGCACAGGTGTCTGCCGATGCCGCTGCAATGTCAAAGATCGTGAAAAGCGGTCAGCTGGTGCTTGGTACTTCCGGCAATCAGCCTCCAATGACAATGCTTGATGAAAACGGTAAACCGGCAGGGTTTGATGTCGATCTGGCTGATTTGATGGCACAGGCACTGGGCGTTAAGCTTGTTACCAAGCAGTTTGATTTTAATAAATTACTTGGTGCGCTTGAATCAGGTGAAGTGGATGTCGTTATTTCAAATATGACCATCAACCCAAGTCGTAACATGCGGGTAGCATTTGTAGGTCCTTATATGACTTCCGGTAAGTGTCTTATTACCAAAAAGGAAAATCTGGCGGAGGCTGATGATACTGAAGAGCTGAATATCCCTGATATGAATATGGTGGCACTGAAAGGTTCAACCAGCGAGGATATTATTCGTTCATTAATGCCAAAAGTTAAGCTGACAACAGTTGAAGATATTAACAAGGGTGTCAAAATGGTAGCCGATGACAAGGTTGGCGGCATGATGGCCGATTATCCTGTTTGCCTGCACACTGTAAATGCAAACCCTGAAGCTGGATTCATTTCAGTTTTTTCTATGCTGACATATGAGCCAATTGGTATCGCTTTGCCTGCAAATGACGCATTGTTTGTTAACTGGACAACTAACTTCCTGGAAAGACTTGACAAAACACAGACACTGGAGCTGCTGGCAAGAAAATGGCTTGGCAACCTGATGGATGAAGTTGAGAAATAAGTATGTAGAATGTTTGTGCATCACCATTTATTTCCGAAAACGAAATAATCTCAGGTGATTTCCACGTATTACATGAAGAGGGCTGGCATCTTGCCAGCCTTTTTTGTAACTGAATTTCTGTTCTGAGCAGGAATTGGATATCCATAATGAATAGTATATTAATCAAAATTTGCTGTATCCCGTATCTACTAATTATTTCTGGTCTTTTGTTTTCGTTTCAGGTTTATGCAAATGAGAAAACTTCAGATGATATTAAGCTTGATAAACCCCACAACAATACAGTGAGCACAGCAGAACTTTTCAATACCTACTGGAAGTTAACTGAAATTGACGGAGAACCTGTAGTTACAATGCCGGGTCAACGCGAGATGAAACTGACTCTACATGTTGAGGAAAATAAAGTTAATGGATTTGGAGGCTGTAACAGCTTTTTCGGCACATATACTCATGATGTCGGCACGATAAAGTTCGGTCCGCTTGCAGCAACGCGGAAAATTTGCGCTGATAGCATGGATCAGGAAAGCCAGTTCTTTAAATTATTATCTGGAGTCGCCAGCTACACGATTACTGGACAGGCTCTGATTTTTAATGATGATGACGGGAAAGCTGTTCTAATGATGGAAGCTGTTTTTTTAAAATAGTATCAAAAATCATTTCATCAATTGTCCCTGGCAGTGTAAAATCTCGCTGCCTCTTTATGCCCGGGTGGCGAAATCAGGTAGACGCAAGGGACTTAAAATCCCTCGGAGGCAACTCCATGCCGGTTCGATTCCGGCCCCGGGTACCACCTTTAAAAGCAAGCAATAGAAACAAATAAGCCAGATTAGTCAGTCTGGTTTTTTTACGTCTGCAATTCCTGAAATATGTAATCGGTGCAAAATCGGTGCAAATTCCTTGCAAATACCCCTGGAAAGCATATATAGATTAGACCTGATGTGTTTTAAATAGTTTAAATGTGTTTAAAGGCGTATTAGTTATGGCGGCAATAACCAAAGTCAAAGATAAGAATGACAAGATAATCCGGTACCGGTACCAGGTACGCAAAAAGAGTTATCCAAACCAGATTGCAAACTATCTCACGCTGGCACTGGCCCGCGCATGGGGTAAGAAAATTGAAAATGAGATTTATGCTGGAAAGGTCTCTTCTGGTGAAGAGGGTAAACATACGCTGGCAGAATTAATTGCTCGGTATATCGAAGATACCAACCCGACAAAGTATTACAAATATTTTCGCAGTCATTGGCTGATTGCCGTAGAAAAAGCAGAACTGAAATGCGATTTCCGGTTTCATGATCTGCGCCATACTACCGCTTCATATCTGGCAAGCAACAATATTAACCAGGCAACAATCATGTCCATCATGGGGCATAAATCGCTTGCTGCCAGTCAGCGGTATATGCACCTTTCTGTCGATCATAACGCCGATGTACTGGCGAAGGTGTTTGGCAATGGGTAAGCCACTCAACCTGGTGGAGTGGTACCTATCCATAAATGAGTTACCCCAATCCCCAAGAAAGACAGAAATGATAGATAGACTGTTTGAGGGGCTGGCAGGTACAAAATTTGCGAAGCAAGTGGGTCATGGCCCGGGAGCTAATCTTCTAGATGAAATGGCGGGCCTAGCCTTCCTGGATTATGGCGTCTTGCGTAAGGGACAGAAAGAAGACATAAAAGAGCGCCTATATGGATGGTGGATTGCCGGGGCTGATCCAGAAACAATGCCAGTGTTAGGGCCGATAGACGAATTAATCCGATTGTCGCAAAAGCATGAATACGATCTGATACGCATGATCGGAAAAAGAATGCTGCGCTTTATCGGGGAAGAAAAAACAATATGGATATACAATATTCTTGATGCTGCTGGCCAAGCAAAGCCAGGGCCTATTGATGCCAGGTATAGGGGTTCTCCCACTAGAAGGGCCATAACAAAAGCTATGCAGCCTTTACGAAATAATAACCAAAAATAGTTTACTAACCACACATACCCCGGCACTGTTCGGGGTGGGCCTTTATAGAGGCCGAAATCCCCCCCCCATTATTCACAACACGTTAATTCCTTAAAGTTATGCCAAGACTGCCTATGGGGTAGCCATGACTTACCGGAAGCCAAATCTGCACAGGAAGCCTTTTACCGTTCTTATAAAGGGCTATCCAACTGGCAGAGTACGCAACGATTACTGGCTGATGATACCGGTATGGTTAATACCTGAATGGGACTGATCCGTGATTTCATTATCATGTCAGGCAATATTAGAAGCCAGTGTATCAATGCCTCGATTCAGGGTAGTGCAGCAGAAGCCATGCTAGCCATAATTATCCAGTTACCACGGGATATGTACGCCACGGTGCATGATGTATTAACCGTAATAGTGAAGAAAGATCAAGCAGATGAAGCCGCGCACGAATTAGAGCAAGCTATGATTAAAGGATTTCTGCAGGTGTTCCCAGACGGTGAACGGCTGTTGAATGGACTGGTTGAAGTTAAGACCAGCAATAACCGGGCGCAAGTCCACTAATTATAAGGAGTAATACAGTGGGAATAGGAATACCGGAAATAATTATTGCTAACGACCTGGACCGGTCTTTCAACGCAACAGGGCGAATCTATTTCTGCCAACCCATCATTTCTCATATCTCTTCCAATACATCTATCTATATACCTTCCATTATA
>JASJFV010000380.1:0-5976 GCA_033791885.1 Gammaproteobacteria bacterium
TTATGAAAGAGCGCAAAAAATTCTGGTTGGCGCCAATCATCATCGTGCTCTTGCTCCTGGGTACACTGATCGTACTGGCGCAGGGGTCTGCTGTTGCACCATTCATATATACACTCTTTTAATCTACATGCAGTGAACTTATGAATTTGATTTAGAGCCTACTGCTAATATTTGCTGCGTTGATTGTTTCTCTACTATTGGGTGAGATGCTGTTCAGGATTCCATCCCCATAAAACCTAAGTGTTGCTGCGGCCTCTTTTACTTGAATACCATCCAGTAGACTTAATTGCACAGCTTTAACCTTAAACTCTTCGTCATATCGCCAGGTCTTTATTGGCTGATTGTATCTTGGCATCGAACATCCCCTTTATTAGGTTTAGATGTCCGTTTTAGCGGGGGAGGTTCACAACCGCCAACAAGCGCAGAACAGCTGACATTGTCGGTTGTACTTACCGGCACGTATATCGCCATGGGAGCCTGGGCCTACCTGATGTTTGACCTGCATAGCCGCGCAGCTGTTTTAGGATCCTGCGCACCGGCGCTTATTATTGGACTGCTTATTATTTTTGTTCTTGCCGGCCACTGGCTCAATCGGCGCGGGAAAGATCTTCAACAGAAAAATGATAAATCATCTGAAACGAAGCCATTAAACAATGGCTAGATGACAGGACAAGGGAACGTGGGTAGAAAGGTCTACCTTATATAATAATTAAAACCTGCAGACACACTGATCAGCTTGTCAATTTTTTAGGGAGCTGGTCTCACTTGCCCTCATTATCTTCATCAGCGTCTACAGATATATCTTTTCTGTGATGCTTCGCCGTTTTACGCCACAGGCCTTTACTGGTGTAACAGCCCCAGCCCCATTTCAACCATCGCAGCAGAGCAAAAGCGAGCCATAGTGCCCAGGCTAGCATCAACAGGCGATACACAAGCATCGGCACCGAGACAACCCAGGCCGTTTGCGGTGTCGCAGTGGCCCGGTCCAGATACCAGTTCATGTTATAGGCCGTTGAACCATTTCCAGCTACCATCATGTCAGGCAAGCCCAACAGGCCCTGCTGTACTGCGAAAAGCAGCATCAGCAATGCGGCCAGGGTAAGGATAGCGAGCAGGACCTGCATAGAATTAAAGTTTCTGTCACCGATATCACGCTGAAAATTGCAACGCGCGCCCAATACCAGTAACCAGCCAACGATAACCAGGCCCACAACAACCGATACCTGGCTCAGGCCAATAGTGAGGAACAGCCATTGCCAGCTGCCCAACGGGGTCAGCTTTATACGACCGAGAATAAGGGCAATCAGAACAATGACTATCAATATCCCCCAGTACAACACGGCCGGGCCTAGCTGAGGCCCGCCGGTCATTAATACCCAGCGATCACGGCCCAGCTGCATATTGATACGGTGGTTCACACTAGCCGCACCAAGATCAATGCTTGCGCTGTTATAGCGCAAGGAAACAGGCCGATTATCACGCCACTTCAGTATAATTTTCTGCTTGGCTGGTACGATCGGCAGGGTCACACTGCGACCTTCCTGGCGAACTGGCTGCTTTTTACCGTTGATATTCACGCTCTGCAGCTCCACCGACTCAGGCAGGGTTATCGTATGCTGACCGCCCTGGCTGCTGCGCAGGTTTAGTGTCAGGATACTGTCGGTTGCCCGTTTCCCGGGTTTGATATGCAAAAAGCTGTCATCGATAGTCAAGGTTTGACCTTCAACACCTTGCGGCCGTGTAATCATCAGGCTAGCCGATTCACCTGGATAAGGATGCCATTCAGGCAACCACTGCCCGGCACCGCCCTGGTGGTGAATGACAGGAATACCTGCCAGTTCAACGTGCCAGATTGGACTGATGTCGGCTCGCCATATCTCGGTCCATTGCGTAGTCTGGGCTGCACTCATTTTCAGGCTATCATGCTTCTCCAATGTTGAAACCCAGCGCATTTGCTTCTGCCCCGGTGACATGCTCACCAGCACATGTCCATTCTCCACACGAACTCCTTCGCTGATTACCGAGTCCCCCTCAAGCAGGGGAAACTCCATAACGATGGAATTGCCCAATGGAGATTTACGCTGCACGATTGTGTCCACCTGCCAGTCCAGAGCGAGCCTCAGGGTGCGGCTGACAAGTGCGAAGGCCGGTAATACTCCAGGCTCCAGCACATCCGTCTGTTTTTGTGCCTGTTCAGATTGCAGACGGGTCAACTGCAGCTGTTTATCCGGCACACCGTTCTCATGAACACCGTCCACCACCCAGTCCTGCACAGATACGTCAACACGGTGAGGGGTCAACGGCATGGGCAAGGTAAAACTGTTCCGCTCCGGCAACTGTCCGCTAAGAATAATGCTGTGTAAGCCTTTGTCGACATTAATCCACAATGCACCATCAGACTTACGAAACACGCCCTGCGGCGGCTTGCCATTCAGACTTATGTTTTCTGGCAACCACTGTTTAACATGTGCCGGCAGTGGTACCGCAGTATTCTCCTCGGCATGAATGTCAAACTGCAGAGTCATCACCTCATCTTTAATCGCCAGTGACATGGCAGGCGATTCCACACAGCCAGGAAAACAGTCAGGAGGTGCCATCAAGCGTGTCTTCAGTTCCTTTAACATGTTCTCGGTAGGCTGCTCGGCCAATGCCTCAGGGCTGGCAAACGGCATCAATACCAGCAGCAGTAAAGCTGGCAGGAAAGAACTGGCCTTGAAGCTGAAACCGCTGCCTTTTTGATAATTTATGCCAAACAGGTAGGTAGAAAAGGCAATGAGCAAAGCGACTCGCAGGAAACTCAACATAAGATTCATCGCAGGAGTAATGAATACAACATCGACCTCCTGCTGCTGCGAAACCGGCCCGTTCCAGCTGAGAGGAACAGACCGCCATTGCCATTGCGGCACACCCGGACCGGTCTGGATGTTGGCCTGCGGATCTATCTTTGATAATGGCGTGTTACTGGAAAGCAGACTCGCTGCAGGTGCCATTTTGCGTACTCGCCTGGCGGTGCTTTCAAGCGCATCGTGTTCGGCATCATAGGCGAGAGTCTGCTCAGCAAGACCGGCCTGCTGACGAACTTCAGCGGGCCTCGATACAGCCAGGTTTGCCGGAATCGCTTTCGAGAATTCAAGCTGGGGGTAAATACCGGTTCGTATTTCTTGCACCATAAAAGGCACAGCAACAACAATCAGTGCAACAAGACTGATACTGCGATAGACCCCCACCATGCGCGCAAATGCTCCCGCAGGCAACACACGCAACAACGCAATTGCTGCCAGCAGATTCAAAAAGATATAGGTCGGCGCCAGCGGTTCATGCCAAAGCAGGGTTAATGTGACCAGAGCCAGTCCGCCATATGCCCAGCCCCACAAGCGCGCAGCGGCTAGGCCGATGATCATGACCAGGAACAGGTCTAGCAGCGTCCAGCGCTGCAGCCAGGAGTTTGGCACATTATCAGTACCGCGGATTGACAGCACATCCCAGCCAGGTGGCAAATGCAGTTTGGCACTGACCGACTGGAAGTCATGCTGCCAGCCTGATGCCGGCAGGGTGGCAATATCTCCCGTCATGCGGCTGTCAGCTGTCAGTTTAATTGCGCCGCGGCGTACCTCGACACCATGAGAAGTTTTACCCGGCAGTGAGGTGATGAACTGTGGCTGGCCGTCGATGACAGCACGGCCTAGCTGTAAGCCGGGCCCGGCCTCCAGGCGCCATTTTTGTGTCATGCTGCCCTTGATGTTGTCTTTGACTGTATAACCACCACCCTGGTGGTCAAGCCATAACTCACGGTTCAGGGACAGCTGGTCCGGTGCCGGCTCCGGGTCGCCACGGCGTATCTGTTTAAAGCTCATTGTTGCGACCGGGTTCAGGCGATAGGCTGGAAACTTACGCCATTCTGCCGGCAAACTGGTCTGCCGTGGGTCGACAGTAGGCACACCTTCGACTTCTACCAGGCGTAGACTATTCTGTGATTGAAACGACCATATTTCGTCTTGCGGCCACGGTGGTGGATTTTTATCAGGTGTTAATTGTGTGACTTCTGCCGTCGCCCTGGAGACAAGCTCAATGGTCCATTTGCCCGGTCGCACCTGCAGCCGCAATCGGCCATCCTGCTCCAGCATGGCAGGCAGGCGGCTTTTCAGATTCAATGGAATAAAGCCTTCCAGCAAGGCCTTACCGACAACCACCTCACGTTGTGAACCGGAGACGTTCAGCACCAGGCGAGCAGTTAGCTGTTGTGGAATGAGATCGTTAACATGCCTGAATACCTGGATCTCAATATGGTCACCTTCCTTATCCTGCTTGCCAGTATCGCGTTCACGTAACCATAGCTTGCCATTTACATCGACGTCCGGCACCAAAATGGCCTTATTATTGACGGCAAGCCTGATCAATCCTGTATCAGCTGGAACCAGTAATGATTCCGGCACCTGTGACCACTGAAATCGGCCTGAAATACTGTGCTCGCCGGCACTAACCCAGATTGCCGGGCGCCCCTTATTGCTTATGACGATCGCATCACTATCATCAATTTTCACACCCTGCGGCCAGTGTTTCTTATCACCGGGCAAGGTAAGCATGCTATCCGCAAAAACATGCCACTGTTGTGAAAAAGTCCCTGTCCCAGCCTCCAGCTGCAGTACTAGTTCCGTAGGCCATGCACAACGTCGTTGTTTAATATCATTGTAGACAAATGGACAGGGCAGAGAATCTTCACCGTAAAGTACCCAGGCCTGCCACGGCTTTAATTCATCCGGTATCTGCTCACTGGAAATGGGTTTGGCATACCCTCCAGTATGAATCAGCAAAAAGGCCAGAAACAAAACAACGAGCCGGATAATACGCATGACGTTCCCCGCTTAACGATTATTATATTTTTAGTGTCTTCTTTTCGATCACATCAATAATCTTCATCCCGTTCCAGATGTAAGATAGATGCTTACCCTGCACTGGTATTGATACTGCGGGTGGGCGTAGTGCAGCTATACACTCAAAACCGAGATGTCTCACGCTGTTATAAACTATTCCCCAGGATGATTCTAACTTCATTAAAGCACCGAAACTCTGTGAAGGTTTCCAGTCTTTCGGGTCATGTAGGTATTCAAATTCTTTTGCACGAACATCGTGCATTGGCCTCTCTACTTTACCTATGTATACACGCATATCGACTTCACCTGGATCTTCATTTGTAGCAAGCAAAAATTCTTCCCGATGAAAGCGCGTTTCCGCAATCGCAGTCTCAAGGTACTCCGAGGCATAGTAAACACCGTGTGCACCGTCACTAAACCTGCTCTTATTTCCAATATGGGTGAAAGCAGCCATCACAGGAGAAGCGCCATGACCACTGACTCTATCAATGCTCTGGACCAGGCTTATATCCCCTACCTCTTCCCGAATACGGTCGTTAGTAAGTGATTCAACATAATAAGCCTCATCCGTTAAATCTGGATCAACAAGCCCTTCAAAAAAGTTAATTGGCGGAAACTTCGACGGTATAACCCGGTACTGGTTTGCCCAATCGAGCCTTGCAACAAGAAGATTCGACTTAGAGAGCATTAGCCACGTTGGGCATCCAGGTATCGACGCACAAAAGCCAGATCCTCCACACCACCGGCCAGCATTCGATTAAGTGCAGAATTACCAGCGAAGACTGGTGACTGATTAGGTTTTTTTATCCATTCATCGGCAGCACGTGCTGACGGCAGTAATATATGTAAAGCCTTGTAGATGCCTGACAGATAGCTGATACGATCCAGTGTATCGCGATTAAGGCGCCTGGCTTCGAGCTCGGCCTTCCACTTAAAGAACGTCGATTCAGGTGGCTCACCAAGCAATACACGCTGTTCTTTTGTTGACAGCTCCCAGTGATCACTGATGTTAAAAAACAACTGCAATGCAGCGCGATTAATACGCTTTGGATCAAGTTTTGTATTTTCCTGACGAGATTTAGCCTTCATACCATTTACTCCATAT